>CABQGZ010000005.1 GCA_902463835.1 uncultured Lachnospiraceae bacterium | reverse complement strand
TACATAACCAGATGACCTCATTCATCGTGCTTATGGTTCCTCTGTCCCTTGCATCCAGCCAGACATAGTAAAAAAGGCTGTTAAAATACAGATCGACTGCGTCATCCCAGAACGGATCAGCCATGGAAGCTTCCTTCATGGGGCGGCATGCATCATGCAGCGCTTTGATCACACGCAGCAGATCGTCTTCCCGTTCGATATTCACGAATGGATTTATACGGTCTGATTTCCACGGTTCTTTGAAATTTAAAGACTTGATCGTATAACCTTCTTTCTGCATAGCCTTACCCAGTTTCCGCTGCGTGTCACCTTTGACATCAAGCACCACATAGCAGCTTCCGAACTGCAAGAGGTTTTGATGCATCAGCGAGGTTGTCTTGTAGGATCCGGAGGACCCTATGACCAGCATATTATTATTGGACAGGCCGCCACGGAGACTTACCTTTAGATTCTCCGTCAATATGCGGTTATATTTTTCATTTTTATCCTTAAGCTCCTGACAGGCCTTTCTTGCGTCCAGCCAGTCGGCCGCTCCGTGTTCTGTATCCAGGTGCAGATTTCGTTGATAGTAAGTATAGTAATTCAGCAGCATGATCCATACCAGAAATGCTATTCCTAAAAACAGCGGCGTTTTCTCATTCCAGTTTGACAGTGGATGCAGAAATACATATGCTAGGTTTTCTTCCAGATTCAGGATATTTGCCCCCGGTATTTTGCAGATTCCGGATAAGCAGTACCCCGCTATCAGGATCACGACCAGTAATACACCAAAAGCCCTATACGGGGGTTTCCTTTTTTGATATCTGCTTCCGTACATAGTTATCCTCCTCTGCCGCCAGCCTATGGTTTCGGAACTTTTTGTGCAACGGATTTTGCTGCTTTTACTGCTTCCTTTTTCAAAACGGCCGCCTCTTTTTTCTCCGGAGCTGTTTGCTGCAGCTTCTGCACTTTTTGCATATTCCGCGTCACTTCATCGTATGGCTGATACGCTGTTTTAAAATCACATTGTCGGATCGTCCCGCTGCTATCCGCCACCATGGTCTGTCCGTTTTTCGGCAGGAAGGCGATATAGGTCTTTCCTTCATCCCCTTTAAACACCTGGGATGATGGAAGGATCAGTGTCTGCTGTGTTTCTCCGTATGTGCCAGGAATTCTTGATATAAAGTATCCATGCTTTCGCATCACATCCGCTTTTGCAGACATCTCCATATTGTCAACCAGAGTCTCCTTGTTGATACTGATCCGTTCATAGTTGCTGTCATTCAAAAGCTTGACGTATGCCTCTGAATTCTCCTTGTCAAGGGCTGCCGCCCATGGCACTTTTTCGGACTGCGTCTCAAACTCAGCGTTTGCAGCCTGGTATTTCTGATCCGAGGTGGTCACATATTCTTCTGCAGCCATCGTGCCGGTATCCATATAGGATTCCTGGTTCATGACATACATTTCTCCCGGCTCTTTCCCCTCCCGGAGCTGCTTGTCCTTCCACATCTTAAACCAGACCTCCACCTTACTCCGATCCGCATTGGGCACAGCGATCTGGCTGTTTTCATCCCCTACTTTGAGATCCGGAAGGAGCGCATAATTGATCCCCAGTGTCTGCCAGTCCGGCAGTGCAGCTTCCAATTCTGTCCCTTCGAATGGCACATTATAGATGGCATAGTTTCCTTCTGTCAGCACCTTGATCTCCTCCATGCCCTTTTCGCCTCCGGAGAGTTCTGTGGTCAAATGGTTTAAGAACCAGTTTTTAAACATCTGATCATCTTTCTTTGCAACCGCGACCTGCACGGTCCGTTCCGATCCGTTGAGTTTCGGCAGCACACAATGGCTTACCTTCAACTCCTTCAGCTGGGCGATCTCCGGCATTTCCTTCTGCAGCTTTTTTATCTCATTCCGGATACCTGCCTTTTTCAGCGGATTCTTCTCCTCCTGTAGGGTCAGCTCCAGCTCATTGAGCTTCGCCAGGTTTGCCGCTCCATCACCAGTCAGCGGGATATTATATACTGTATATTTTCCTTCTGTCAGCTGCGAAAAGGCCTTGAAATTATCTGCCAAGCCTGTCGCAAGCAAGCCTTTTTTGGCCAGGCGCATCAGATACACCACCAGCTGCAGGCTGAGCCGCGCTGATAACAATGAGGCTGTTATGATACTGCCCGTTGAGTTCCGCACGTTCATCAAGACCTGATCAAATTCTCTGTCATTATCCATGTTTCTCGCTCCTTTCCTTCTCCCCGATCATCTTCAGACGCCGCATGACTTTCACCGGCAGCTTCGGGGACGCAAATCGCTGGATCTCTTTCGCCGTCAGACCCTCTTCCATACAGTCCAATAAAAAGTCCAATTGGTCTGTGTCATATCCTTCTTTCAGCAGGCGCTCCACGTAATCTGTCATGTGTTCTTCCTGCTGGCCTCTTTCCTTTTCCTTTTCCTTCCAGCCTGGGAAACACTTCCGTAACTTCTCCATCCAACCGTCAATGGATTCCTCAATAGATGACTCTGCTGGCAGCTTACGTGGTATGCTGCCCTCCGGTTCGCTGCCAACTGGTCTGTGGCTGCCTGGATCGTTGCCTGCTGGCCTTTTGCTGCCCGGATCGTCGCCAGCCGGTCTTTTGCTTCCTGGATTGCTGCCAACTGGCCTTTCGCTTCCTGGATCGTTGCCTGCTAGTCTTTTGCTTCCCGGCCGGTCACCCACAGCACTATCTATCTGCTCTTTCTTGATACCGGGTTCCGCTGTAGCCTTTCCTTTTCTTACCGGAGCTGCCTTTTCCCTTTTTAATTGCTGCTCCGCCTGCTGGCCTGCTCTGTCCTGGCTGCCTTCTCCTGGTTTCGGCTTGTTGTTTTCCTGTTGGGATATCTTTTCTGGCTCTCGCTCCATTGTCCAGGATTGACCCTGATCCGGAAACAATCCATCCATGTCCTGCATATGGCTGGCTATCGTATCCACGGTCTCTGACATGCGCAAGACTTCTTTTTCCAGCGCAGCGGCTGTCACTCTTATCTCCGCCAGTTCTCCCCGATACTCTGCTGTGGCAATCTCCTGGACATGTTTCCTCCGAAGAAACCGCAGCGCTCCTTCCGGCGGTTTCTTTGTCTGGGCCTCTGCCGCCTTTTCCACCGGTACGCCATCACATGCGCACAGATACAATTCCTTTAGATATTCTGTATTCGCTCGATTTTTTACTGCCAACTCTTTATAGGTGACCGGAATCCAGTCTGCGCACTGAAACAGGGCAGCCAGGTACTGTTCGCCTGTCCCCGGAGCACTGCGCTTCTTTTCCGGCTCCCGGGCTGCAGCTTGCATTTTTTCTTCTGTCATCGCTACCTCCTACATCCGGACCGCCCGCGCCGGTTCCTCCGGCTTTTTTTCCGGCCGCTTTGCCAGCACAGATCCCGGACTGGTCAACGAGCGCCATTCCCGGTACACTTCCTGATAATTCTTTGCGCCTTCCGCAGCGCTGCCGCTTTTCCGTTCTTTCAGTACCAGTTGTCGGGCGGTCTTTCCTTCCCGGTAGAGGCTGACATCGATCTTCTGCAGATACCCTTCCGGCGGTATGTCCTGGATCGGTTCATCTGGATCATAATCGTTTGTAAATCGCAGGAGCACAGAATCCTCATTGTGGTAGCCTGCAGCAAATTGTATCTGTACGGTCTTCTCTTCCGGATTGACCAGATCTACTTCCAATGGCATCCGGCCTATGATGGCAGCCACTGCAGGCAGATCTTCTTTTTCCATTGCTTCTTCTAATTCGTCAAAATAACTTCCGTACGCTACTTCTGTCTGCTGTTGATCCGGCCGTACTGACTGCATGCTTTCTGACGCGCCTTCCTGCTGTAGCGACTGCACGTTTTCCGGCGATTCTTCCTGCTGTACCGATTGCACGCTTTCCAAAGTTCTTGTCCTGGCAGACTGTTCCTCCACGGCTGCTGGCTCCTGCCCCTTTTCCCTGGCCAGTTCCAGTTCTTTTTGGTAGACATACAATACCTCTTCCCGGATTCGCTCCTGTATGACCCGGTTCGTGCCATAGACCGTGTCCCGGTATCCGGTTTTCGTGGCATGCTGGGGCATGTGGACAGACAGGCCCTTTGGCCCCTCCCGGATCATCAGGCCGTTGATTGTAATACCAGCGATCTTTATGGTAGCGATCCCCCGGTTCACGACAGTCAGTTTTGGCGCCGGCGTCCCGGCATCTTTTAATAACGTAACCCTTACGTCTGTGACCGGCGGAGCAGCTACGCTTTTTAATATGCTCTTCTGCATCTCGCTTAAGATACGCTCTTCCAGTTCTTTCCGCACCTCTTTATCGTGAGGATAGATCACGCCTTCGTAGCCCTTCCCCGTCTTCCGCTGGGGATAAGTCACAAACAGCTTTTCTTTTCCGTCGTTTTTGTCTACATACTTGCGCACCTTGCATGGAAATTTGATGCAGTCCTCAATCTCCACCCATCCGGCCGCCACTTCACTTGTTTCCGGATCCATATGCTCATTCACTTTCATCTGCACATCTATTTTCATTCCTGGCTTCCTCCTTCCTTCGTTCTGTGCCGGTTCCTGGTTTACAGTTTATAGACTGGCAGCTCTTTTTGCGCTGTCTTTGGCTCCAAGATATGCTCCTGCAGAAGAACGTTCTCCCTGCCTACCTGCTCTATGTCTTCCGGATTGATCACACCTTCCCCCTCCTCCACCTTGCTCATGCGTGCAAGTTCTTCTTTGGAAAACAGAGATTTCAGAGCCCCCTTTATGTGCAGCACATCCATTGCGATCCGGTCAAGCTCCTCATGCACCTTCCACACTTCTTTCTGCAATCCTATGTCCATCGCTTCCTCCTTACCGCAGCGAAAATTTTTCAGGTGTCCGCGCAAGCCCTCTTCCTGGCTCTTTTGCTTTTATCTGCTCCCACTCTTTTTCCCGTTCCTGGTCTCTTTCCTGTTCCCGGAGTGCTTCCTGGATCTCCGCTATCGTATAGTAATTTAATTCTGGTCCTTCCTGCCTCATGTCATAATATCCTTCCCTGTCTACTGCCATATAATCATTCATGATAAGATCCCTTCCGACAGCTTCCACATCAATATACATGTTCAGGGTATTACAGCCCACCTGCAGCGTGTCTTTTATCTGCATGAGTTCCGGATTTTGCTCTATGACGGTATAGCCAAGCTTTGCATATTCATCCAGGTTCTCCATCACTTCCGGATTGTCGCTTTCCTCAAAATCGTATGGATAATAGGGAATACTCTCCTCCTGCATCAGGAGATTTGCCAGTTCCGGGATCCCAGGTATCTCATTTAATTCTACGTATGCCCGCACTGCCGGATGCTCTTTTTCTCCGATGAGCGCAGCAACGGTATTCAGGCCAGGGACATCATCCCATTCACCGACCACTTCCTTCAGATATCCGCAGTCCTCCCGGAAATCGGCAGCCATGATGACCAGCTCATTTCTTCCGTTATTGGAGATACGGTCAAGCTTCTCCTGCAATCCCGCTTCCCGCTGCGGCAGCTCGATCCACTCACCGGTTGCTTTTCCTTCGGCATAGTCTGCCAGGTTTCCCAGGTAGATCGAGATCGGTGGTTCCCATGTTCTTTCTTTTTCCATATCGGTGTTCTCCTCTCAAGCTTATGTTCTCGATTTACAGCTTTGGTTCTTTCGGCTGCAGGGGTCTGGGCTGTAGCGGCCTGGACTGCAGTGACTTAGACTGCAGAGGCTTGGACTGTAGAGGTCTGGACTGCAGATCCATTATCTTAGTTTTCCCGCCATACGCTTCCCGGGCCGGTTCTTTCTGGTTTTCATATTCTCCAGCAGCCAGCGGTTTCTCCGTCCCTTTCTGTTCCCGCTCCATCGATTCCAGGAGCACAGTCCTCACTTTCTGCGGGTTTTCATAGTAGGGGCTGATATACACCTGCCGCCCGAAATATGGCCCTTCCGCTTCCTGCAGCTGTGCCAGTTCACGGAGACTGCCCAGCTCCTGGATCACATGCATCCCTTCGTACGGGCCTTCTGCGACCGGACGAGGATCGAGGCTGCATATATGTATCCCGGCTTTCAGCGCCTCTATGGCCTCTTCCTGGGTCACCGTAGGAAGGTTATCTGTTTTTTCCTCCGGCACATACCCGGTCCTATCTCCCGGATCGTAGGTGGCCGTCACCTGTTCCATCCGCTGCGATAGCGGCTGCTCATCCCGAATCACTGCACCGTCCATGATATCTATGATGTTATAGGCCAATTCCTGCGGATCCTTATTGTCATACCTAAGAGTGCTTCCCTGCCAGGTTCCCTTTGTATGGTTGATCCCGTTTAACAGCTTGATCCCTCTCGCCGGTGGCTCCCACAGGTTCAGGTTATGTGTATAGTCGTCCAACAGACAATCCGTACCCCAGATCCCTCCGGCACATAGCGTGCTTTGTTTTCCCCGCAGGGCGGGAAAATACGATGCTCCTGATCGATCTCCGGAAGATACCGGTCCAGCCACTCATTCTTTTCCTGCAGGGCATATTTACTATCCCGAAGCACAGAAGACATGATATACACCTCCCGCTCCGGATGCTTCCACAGGATTTCGCGTATCGCTTCCACCACGGTCTGCTGTGGTTCCAGATTCCGGAAATATCCCGGTTCATAGAGTGTTTCCAGCTGTTCTACCGGATGGAACTTTGCCAGTGTGCCATCCATATCCACCAACAGCCTTCTTGATGCGTGATATCTCATCGACACCGGCTCCAGGATCTCCAATAGCCGCCCTTTCAGGTCTTCGATGCTGGTACTGCACGCCACGAACTCTACCTTTCGTTTCAGCTGCATCTGTTCCCCGGGGATATTCTGTGACAGCCTGTCCAGGCGCTTGCGCGCGATCGAAAAAGCGGCCAGGCCGTCCTGCCGGTTCGGGTCTGCAGTCTGGATCTTCTCCTGGATCTTTTTTATATAAGCGGTCACCTCTGCCAGATGGAAATCTCCGCCGAAAGGAGACACTGCAGTCTCATTCGTTTCCCGGTAATGGATCACTTCCTGCCCAGACTTCCCGCCCACTGGCGTCCGCTCCGGTTCCAGCTGCTGTTCTGCAGCCTCTCTGGCCACCCGGGCGGTCAGATCATACTCCTTTAATGTGACGAGCCCGGCCTTCTGTTCCATGTAGCACGCCGCTTTTTCCGCCTCTGCGATGGCTTTTGCCAGGGTTTCCGGTTTTTCCCGGATGGCGGATATCCAGTTCTGCACATAGGCTTTGTGGTTTTCGATGTGATAGTCTCCCTGCTCCAGATCCAGTTCTGCAGACAGGAAACAGGATGTGATCTCCGCGATCAGTTCTTCGTAGGCATATTCCGGAGAACCGAACAGGTTCCCAAACTGCCGGTTGAGACGGTGTGACGCCCCCGTTGCATGCGCCAGCTCATGCAGCGCCGTGGAATTATACGCATAATCTGAAAAAAAGTATCCCGGCTCCGGCAGATGGATCTTGTCTTCCTTTACCCTGTAAAAGGCCCGGTCACCGCCATCGTGTACGATCTCAACTTCCATAGCCTCCGATAATGTATTCACAAGCGCATCCATCGCTATCTCACCTTGCTCCGGCTCTGGAAGAGACGGAAGACCTGGAATGAGACTTGCGTTGAACACCGTACTGTACCGTGCAAACAGACAGTAGCGCCCCTCTTCTTCCGGTTTCACCTTTACGCGATCATATTCTTCCCAGGTCAGGGCGCGCTTCTCTTTCTGGTCATAGGGATACCAGTATTCCACCGGCACCCCCTGGCCCTTTGCATTTGACAAGCGCAATCCCATGTCCTGGATCTGATGAAAGGTCGCCCACCTGGGATCGTCATACCCCCGGGCCATGCTTGTCATCAAGAGCCGGAAGCGGTTGATCCCCTTATACCTGGCTCCGGTCCTGGCATTCACTGGAACCACGGCAGCCCCTTTCCACTCCTTGCGCCAGTCCAGTTCCTTTTCTTCCAGCACATGCAAAAACATTTCGGCCAGTTCCTTACGATATTCCTTCGTCTTCTCTCGCATCCTCCGGCCCCTCCTGCAGCCTCTCTAGGATCTCCTCCTCTGTCAGTGTATTCTGATCAACAAATATCGTGATCTTATCCATTTATCCCACCTTCTTTCCTTCCACAACGCCGGAATCCGGTACAGCTTCTTTCTGTTTCTCCTGCGTACCGGATTCCGGTACAGCTTCTTTCCTTTTCTCCTGCGTACCGGATTCCGGTACAACTCCTTTCCGTTTCCCTGCGTACCGGATTCCTGTACAACTCCTCTCCGTTTCCTCTGTCTACCGGATTCCGGTACGCAGATCAGAGCTTTGGTCCTGCCGGTTCGGATTGCTTCGGAGTTGCCGGTCGCGTTTTTTCTGTCTCCCGGATCTCCTTTTCCCGTTTCTCCTTAAGGCGCTGCTCCTCCAGGTCACACCGATACAGACGGCCGTCTTCCGCAAGACTGTACACATGCTCCGACAGGATATCTTCCGGCTCCAGCTCGGTCGCGTTGACCTCATGCACCATTCGCTCCAGTTCCTGATAAGTTACCCCGTTGCTTTTCGATACGATCAGCATTTCGTGGATGCTTGACGGCAACAGATAAAAATCGCCGTCCATCTGTTCTCGGATCCGCTCCAGGATATCCGGATAAAGGATACAGACTGCGCCGTACATCCGTCTTGTATTCGTCAGTACATGCATTCCCAGGGGATCTATCGAATATTCCATATCCGCGTCCTCTTCCGCAGACATCGTTTCCTCCTCCCATGCAGGTGTCGTTTCTTCCACGCCCAGCATAGCGGACATTTCCCGCAGCATATGGTTCAGGTTCTCAATCTTCGCTGGGAATAGACGCCGGGTATTTTCCATGGCTGTCTGGTGCAGCGTCTCCTTGTCAATCCCATAGTGTGCCATGAGTCGATCTGTGATATCTACATTGGCGCGGCCCTCCTCATGATCAGCGATCAGTATGCGGTACACCACTGCCAGATCCTCCACTGGTGTATAAGGCTTGCCTTTCAGATATTCCGCATTTTTTTCTCCATTGACCAGGATCGCGTAGACCTTATCCTTCACCCAGTCGTAATCCTTCACACGCTGTGTATCCACACGCTCCTCGATCATATACTCTCTGCATGCATTCCCGAGTTCTTCAAATACCTTTGCAATGGGCGCCCCTTCCACATATTCCCTGTAATAGGATTCCAGATAGATAATCGGCGACACATTGCTGCTCGCATTCCAGCAGCGGACACCGTTCTGTACTCCATTATTTTTTGGAACCTGCATCACTTCAAACGCGGCCCCTTCCGGCAGATAATACCCCAGCTGTTCCTGCACCAGAGCTTCAAACTCTTCATACTTCATCATCCCTGCACGCCCTCCGTTTCTTTCTCTTCTTTCCTGTCTTGGATATGCTCCATGCGTTTCGCATACTCCGATAATCTCGCATAGCTGTCCTTTCGTCCTTCCAGCTCCACATTTATTTCTTCCGCTTTGTTCATTGTGCTTTCCTCCTGCTATAATCTTGTTTTCTTTTCCTGCTCCGGGGCACGCTGCGCCTGTCCCGGGCGATGTTCCTGTTCTGTCTGGATGATCCGGTCAAGGATCCGTTTTTCCTTTCGCAGCGCTTTTAGTTCCCGACTGTGAGCTTCGATCCTGTCTTTTGCTTCCAGCAGTTCATCGGGCAGCCCCGCCCTTAACGCTGCCATTTCATCTTCCAGTGTTTCCCAGCGGTAGTCTCCATCCTCCCTGCTCTTTTGCAGCGCCTCCTGCAGCGTGCGGTACTGTCCCATCTGCTCCGTTTCCTCCTGTCCGGCCATGTCCAGCAGCGCATACAGCAGCTTCCTCTCGTCTGTGATCTGCCGGATCTGCTCCGACACCACGGCCGCCCGTTCTTTCAGCACACGCTCCTCAGTGATGTGATGAGTTTTCAGGTAGCGACAGTCATCCAGCAGCCGTTCCAGACGGAGCATGTCCTTACGGACACGGCCTGCCGGTATCGCGTAGGGATTCGGCAGCTGATAATAATTTACTGCCTGATAGAGCCGCTGATAGGTCTGCGTGGATCGCAAGGCGGCATACTGCAGATGCTCCTTCGCCCGCACACCAAGGGTCCTTACGATCTCTTCATAGGACCGGCTCCCTTCCTTTGTCTGGATCCGCTCCAGGATCTCCTTTGGGCTGTATCCGGGCGGCAGGTTATAGCTCCGACGCTTATGCGTCTTTCCATCGACAGACACAAATTGGAATGCGATATAACTGGTCTTCTGCTTTTTAGAGTAACCGATCCGCAGCTGGTATCCCATCCTCTGCATGAGTTCCTGGAAGTCTTCAAAAGAGTCGGCCTTCTGGATCGCGTAATCTGCATCTGCACGGATGATGTGGGACCAGTTATAGGCTCCCTCATGCTCCGCTGCCCAGGAAGCATAAGACACGCCTACCCGTTCTTCCTCATCGAAGGTCAGCGGCTGTAAGCCATGCGCTTCGCAGACCCGATCTGTGATTGGCTGGATGCAGGCCTTCCAGTCTCCCTGCTTGTAATGGTATTTGTATCCGTCTGTCCGTGCCACGGAATTAAAGATGATGTGACCATGGAGATGCTCCTTGTCGTTGTGGAGTGCATAGACATAATCATAGGTATCGCCCAGATAAGCTTCGCAAAATTCACGCACAACGGCAAAGGCCGTCGCCTCATCCGTTTCTCCCTTGGCAAAGGAGATCACGAAATGATAGCCCTGGCGTCCGTCCAGCTTTCCAAAGTCGCGCTTCGTTGCAAGGAAATTTTCCAGTATCTCTTTGTGATCCAGGCCGCAGTTACCGCCTACCAGCTGCCCATGCTTTGTCTTCTCACCGCCATGCTCTACGTCCAGCACATAATCAATGGCATTGCGCAGATGGTCATGGGGACAGCCCGGGCTCTCCTTCATGTGCATTAATTTCGTGATCGCCATGTGGCATCCGCCTCCTGCTCCAGTTTTTTAAAAGCCGCCTCGATCCGGGTCAGGTATTCAGTCAGCCAGTACAGATCCTCCGACGTTCCAAGTCCGCTGTTAACCTTCTTCGCGATCTGGTTTACGTTCGTTCCGATCTTTCTTAACTCATACTTCAATTCCCGGAGCTGCCGGACCACCTCTCCATTCGTATACCGGCTCCCGGTCAGCAGCTGCTCCCGGAGATACTCGGAGAAATTTGTCCGGCCGTTCTGGAAACGGTTGTTTGATGCGCTGGAGCACTTCTTCAGATGCTCCAGTTCTTTTTCGGTCAGGCGCACCCGGATCTTTTCTGTCCGCTGTTCCATGGGTTACCCCTGCCGGTACGGATCTTCCGTGCCGGAGACGGCAACATCTTTCCCCTGCGCTTCTTCCGTAGGCCGGTTCTTTGCGGCCATCGACATCATCAGCTGCTTAAAAGCTTCCAGGTTTTCGACAGAGACGTCTCCATAGATATCGTGGACGACGTCTGCGATCATCTGGTTATTCTCCAGGGTCATCTGCTGTTCAGCACTCTGGATCTTTTTCCGCAGTTCCCGGATCCGTTCATTATTTTTTTCGATCATCTCCTTCTGACGCTCTGTGATCTTTGTGATCTCCTCTTCCCATTTTTTAATCTGCTCCTTCATTGTGCATTCCTTGTCTCCTTTCTTCTTGCTCACCCAAAATTGGGCAGAAAAAAACCAGGCCGCCGCAAAGCTTCCTGGTTCTTTCCTTTTGTCTGTTGATCCTATTATAGTATAGCATATCTCGGAACTATAATCCACTATACTTTACTATCACTGGCTCGATCCGCGACGGTTCGCTGTACCGAAATCCGGTACGTATGCGTTCACTGCCAGCTGCTTGTTGTTCCCTTTTGAGCTATGCTTGTTGTCACAGGCCGCCATCCTCACCCAGGATCTCATCCGGCAACGGCGGCAGACTCTCCTTCGCCAGCACGGCATCCACGTATGCCTGGTATTCCCGATGCCGCCGGTACAGGGTGGATTCGCTCACACCCCATTCCGCCGCGACATCTTTTACTTTTCTGCCCTGATCCAGCTGCCGATACACCGTCTCCATATTGATCAGGGTTTTCCCGCCCTTCTTCTTTTTTAGATATTCTCTCTTCGTCATTTCCTTTGCTCTCCTGCCCCAGTCCACAGCGTTTTCTCTGTCACTGTCAGACCTGTCATCATCTGTCACGGACTTTCATTCTGTGTTTTTCACTTCTTTCACAGCATTTCACTTTGTTTGCAAAAGCCTGCCAGGCCTTTCATTTCTGTCTCAAATTCCTGTCATTTGCCTGTCTTTTCCTTCATTACTTTCCAAAATCCTGTCAAAGTCCTGTCAGATTCCTGTCTTTTTCCTGTCAAAAGTCTGCCAGAACCTCCAAAAGAAGCCAGAACCGATGTGCAAGATACGCACTTTGTCCTACATTTGAAAAATGCAGGAGAAGCGCATCTTGTCAGGGGACACCCCTGAGACCCTTGTAAGTTATACTGTATCTGGAAAGATGTATGACCTAGTTTGGAACAATACCTTCCATTGCCCTGTTTTCCTGGATATGGAGTTCCATTTTCTCCGTCCTCTCATGGCTTCCATGCATACCAGCTTTGACAGATCCTAACGGCAAACCTTAATCTTGCCTTTCATTTTTGCCGGCAAAGATATTTCTTTTGCATTCAGGCCGTAATAGTATTCCTTATCCATCGTCAAGCACCTCCTACCAGAAAGGCAGCCCCTTAAGGCTGCCTTTCCATAATGATGATATCTTATCTCTTTTATAATTTGGGTCCCCGCTCCTCGTTTCTGATCGGCGGCCTCTTTCGCTCCACTTGCTCTGGCTTCTGCTCCACATCGTAACCAAACTCCATCAGCAGCTTTCTTTCCGCCTGTTCCAGTTCCTCGAAGAAAGCAGCCAGCGCCTTCATGTCACAGGCGGCCAGCAGTCCGAAGTATCGGCTCCGCTCCTCTTTCGGGATCACGATGGGCGCCTGGTCCTGGCGCAGCAATTCATAGTTCAGTAACAGACGGCCTGTCCGGCCGTTCCCATCCGCAAACGGATGGATCCGTTCGTACTGCAGATGCATGTCTGCCATTTTTTCATAGAGGCTGTCATACTGTGTGTGGTCATAATTATACACAAAATACATCATCGCCTGGGGCACCTCTGCGGTCCGGGGCGGGATATGTTCTGCTCCGCGGATCATGACAGATACCTTCCGGTAGCCGTCCACCTCGGAGATATTTTTGTTGATGATGACCCCCAGCTGCTTGATCAGATCCTGGGTCAGTGGCTCATCGATATTCTTCAGCAGATAGTCCAGCGCGTACTTATGGTTGATCGCCTCATACAACTCCCTGGGCTTGGCATTCACCGTGAAAGAATTATCATTAAAGATAATGGCATACGTCTCCGCATAGCTTAATGTATTCCCCTCAATGCCGTTTGAGTGGTACGTGCTTCTGGTGATAAAATTTTCGAAATACTGCTGGTTGCTTCTTATAAATTCAGTGATGCGGTTCATCTCGATCCTCCGGTTTCCTTCTGGCTGCGCTGGTATCACCAACTTACCCACGCGCATGACTTACGAGCCTCCGGCCCGTTGCTGCCAAGACCATTATAACACATCCCATGTGGTTTGGTCATCTTTTTTTATTCCTGCAGTCCCACCTTTTTGTCTGGATCTTTTTGATTCACCAAAAAGCGATACCATTTGCGCACCGCATCCTCCACACTCTCCTTATCGTCCCGCTGTTGTTCATCCTGCAGGAAGCAGTAGGCCGATTCTAACAGGCTCTCCTGCAGGCACAGATATTCTTCCGTCGGCGCATCCACTTCCCGGGCCAGCCGGTGCAGCTCCTCTTTCAGTTTCTTTTTCTGCTCGATCTCCTTGCTGTGGGCAAAGATATTTTCCCGGCTCCTGCACATCTGATCCAGGTAGAAGCTCTTGTATTCGTACTCGATCTTTTCTTCCAATCTCATCTACTCACCTCCTGGTTCCATGCCTGCCAGATCCGGCTGGATTCCCTGTCCGGATTCCGGTTGCTGATGCAGCGCGTCCGCTTCCGGGGATACATCCCGGTCACAGGGAGCATTCCCTTCCCAGGCCTCCGCCAGGATCTCTTCTTCCGTGTAACTGCAGTCCGAAGCCGTCACAACATTCTCTCTTGGATGGTAGCTGAGCAGCACCAGTGTACCGGCGCTGTCCTCCATGCGGACATAATAGTGCACGCTCTGCGGGTCACTCTGTGGGACCATCACATGGATGATCGTTCCCCTCTTGGCGGTATTCTTTTTTTCCGTTACCCATCCCGCCAGGCTCTGTTCCAGCAAACGGGCATTTGTGCCCATGGCTGGAGACGCATACTCCGCAAGGTTTGTGATGCGGATGCCGGTATCCTGTGCCCCGCCCCCCAGGTTCCAGTCCCACGCATCTCCGCTGCTATCACCATTTTTTCCAGGCACACTGTCACCTTCTCCAGGTTCCTTCTCCGGCTGTTCCTTATCTTTGGATTCTTTCTTACCCGTTTCGTTTCCTTCCGTCTGTTTCTCTGTTTCTATCTGCGCTTCATACTTTTTTCGTGCCTGCTCTTTCTTATACTGCATATAACACAACAGCCCGACAAAAAACAGGATCAGAAGAAACAGGATGACTGCCTTTATTATTACCCGTCTTTTTTCATAAGGATCCTTCCTCATCGCTTCCGGTCCCTCCTCCTTCTCTGGCTTTCCATCGTATAGGGTTCGGGCGCTCCCTGGATCTCGCCTGCATCATAGGTAAGTACGCGGGTCTTCCTTTCCCATAAGATCTCTTTTAAATATTCAAACACTGTAAGTCCTCCCTGAAATTTTTTAAATCCCAGGAATAATATCGGCACACCACATGCGATCCCGATATAGACACATGCCTCCACCGCCAGTCCGCTCTTAAATATGAGCAGCACCGCAGCTGTACCCATGACTGCTACACTCACAGCAAAGTAACCGCACTCCCGCAGTGTGAGCCCCTTATACAGCTCATTCTTGTATTCTGTTTCAATGTCTTTATTGATCGGTATGTTCATCTCCTGCTCCTTTCTCTCCTTAGCAGGGCCAGGAAAAGATCACAGTACATCCATGCTCTCTTCTGCCCCGGCATCCGTTTCTCCCGTTTCCTCTTTGGGATATTGAGGCGTACCATAGCCGACAATGTACCGGTAGGAAAGCGGATATCGTTTCTCCTTTACACAGCTTCCCATATGGTAAGGTTCTGTACTGGACTTTCCTGCATTCCCTTCTATGGTGGTGACAATCCCGGCATCCGGATCACAGGCTACTACGATCCCTGTATGGGATTTTCCATTCCCAAAGATAACAATATCACCTGGCTGCGGCAGATAACCGCTCTCCTTTGTCTTGTATAGGCCCTTTCCGGCATACCATGCTTTCAGGTTGGACACACTGGCCGTCTTTGGCATGATACCAGCATCAAGGTATCCACACTGCTCTGCGCACCAGCTTACAAACATGGCGCACCAGTTATCATCCATGCCATACCACAGCTTATATTTCGTCCCACCGATATTAAGCCCCAATACCTCCTGTCTGGCCGTCTCGACGATCTTTCGACCCTCTGCCGGTTGTGTCTCTTCCTGCTTCTGACCAGCCAGGATCACCATAGGCAAAGAGGCCAGAAGGAGCAGAGCGCAAAAAGCTGCGATTCCGATCAGAAAAAGCCTGGATGATACCAGAACGGATCCGCTCTCCCTGGACGCCCTCTTTTGTTTCCGACCAAGCAGATCTATGCACCCAACGGTTCCTTCTTGTCCCGGTATTTGCCGGTTCCGACTGACTGCCTGCTCCACCACATGACGGATCTGCGCAGCTCTCCGCCTCGCCGTCTTCTTAGCCGCCTCGGCTGCAGCTGCAGCGCCTATAGCTGCCCCGGCCGTAGCAGCTCCGGCCGCCGCCGTGCCTGTCACATTGGCAGCTCTCTTTACCGATGCAGCCCCTTTGACTGCTTTTTTTCCTTCAGATGCTGCTATATGACCGGCCGCTTCAGCCGCTTGTCTGTCCTTAACTCTGCCTGCTTTTGCTGCAGAGCTTTTATCGACCATCCCAGGTCTTCCCTGACCAGTCTCTTTCATCCGGCCATTCCATTGCTTATTTTTGTCCTTTGCCCCCTCGCGCATCCTATTGCTCCACTGTAACTGGTCATAAGAAGTTCCCTGAAATCTCGGATGCACGCCGGCATGCTTCCTGTGCATTCCCGCAGCCTGCTCATTCTCCTCCTGGCTGGAGGCTGCAGTCAGCGCCTTCTCCATTGCCTGTGTCCTTGTCCGGATACCCTCTTCCGCTATCCGTAAGACACTCCCTGTGGTCTTTATCAGCGCATCCGGCCTCTTCATCACTTCCATCCGGCAGCCCTCCTTTACGTTTCCTTTCCTGGTATTCTTTTCCCATCACGATCGGATCTTAGCCGCACCCTCCTGCTTCCTTTTTTCTGCCGCCTTTTCATGAAAGTTCGTGCTCAACAGCTGATATAGAACATTGTCCTTGGACATATATGCGTCAAACAGATACACCTGACCGCCCCACACCATGACCCCATGTCCTGGTTTGTTTTCTTCCAGGGCCCGGAATTCACGCTCGGACAATTCCTGTATCTCGATAAGGTTTGCCGCATCGATTCCTCCCTGATCCAGGAAACATTTATACGGACAGTTCGAAAAAATGTCCCGGAGGCTCTCGTTCTCAAGAACACGGGTAAGGTTCTGCACCTCCAGTGTCACCACCGCCCCTGCTTTCCGGTATGTCTCTACCGCATACAAGAGCTGCGCTGCAGAAGTCTCCTTTGAACAGAGGTGCTGCGCCTCATCCACAACGATCCGCAGTGCAGTCAGATCTTCCTGATTATATTGGATCCGCATGGACAGAAAATGCATGATGGTGAGCATGGCCGGTTCCCACACGGATTCCGGCACGTTTTTCAACCCGAAGCCTACCAGACGGCTCTCTATGTCCAGATTAGAGGGATGGGCAAACATATCATAAACACCTATCGTATATTCTTCCATGCAGTCACAGATATCTAAGATCATGCGCTTTTCCTGCTGATTCTCCGCCCTGTTTCCCTGCTCTTTTAAGAGTTCCCACAGCAGACGCATCGTCGGCTGCTGTTTTCCACCCTGGGAATTCTGTCCAAAATAATCCTCATACATCTTGCGTACCCCGCGCCCGATATAGTTCATATGTACCTGGGTCACCACCATGTTCCGCATCGTCGCTGCACAGAAGGACACTGCATACTCGGTCTTCATCGCAATGAACTTATTCTGTTCCACCTTAGCCCCCTGGAAGATCCGTTCCGGGACTTCAAACGGATTCAGGTGTATCTCACATTGGGGAGTCAGGTCAAAATACTGACCGCCGATCAGCGTTATGAATTCCTTCTGCTCATTGTTCGGATCCAGTATGATGATGTCGTCATCCGTAAAAAGCAGTGCCTGGGCGATCTCTGTCATCTTGATCAGAAAGGACTTTCCGCCGCCAGTATGCCCCACAATGATCCCATGAGGCGCTGTCAGCATTTTTCTGTCTCCCCGGAGCAGATGCTTTGTTGTACTGTCCATTCCATACACAAAGCCCTTTTCCTGAAGATCATGGGCATAGAACGGCTGGAAGGCCACGGCGGAAGAAGTCAGCAGCGTGCGCATATGGTTCACCTGGCGCCCTCCAATGGGCAGCACCGTGTTCAGCGCTTTTAACTGTCTGTGAAAATACGGTGACAACGTAAAACCGTTAGCAGCTGCGATCTGACACAATGTATCCACCCGCTGGGAAAGTTCCTCCAACGTATCCGCCGTCACCATCACCAAAAGCCCAAGGAACACAGACTCTTCATCATTCCCATCCACCTGGTTCATCATGGCTTCCAGTTCTTTCTTCTTTTTACTCAATCCGTAAGAAGGGCCTGCCCCATAATGTCCGTTGGCATTTAAAGTCTGCAGCTCCAGACCTAAAGACCGCTCATTGTTCATATGGGAACTTTTCAGCTTGTCCTTTAAAAGCTGTTTTGGTACAGGCTCGATATCGAGTGTGATATAGGTCGGAAATGTCGTATCCGCCAATCCATGCAGCACCCGTTCCTCATTTAAGGTCTGGTCATAATCATGGCCAAACAAGACACAGGCAGGACGTCTGTCCAGCATCAGATAGTCCATGTCCTGCACGATAGACGCAGGCAGGATCTGGTTCTTCCATCCATCTCTGTCCGGTGATACATTTTGGGGAGGGATTCCGTAACCGCCTGCCCGCAGCATCCTCTGAAGCAGTGCCAGACGTTCTTCCCCCGACATACGGTACAATCGGCTCCTCAAGCTGGCAAAAATGTACTGGAGTGTTGTGTCCATAGTCGCAAAATACATGCCTGCTTCATCAAAAGATCTGGCCCGGCAGGTGATCGTAAGGAGCAGGGTTCTTCTTATATCCTTTGTTCCCTCCTCATTCTTCTGGTTGATCCAGTTTCCGATCCCACCATACAGGAGCGGATATTCTTCTCCATGGATCGGCGCAAACACCTCTTTCATGAAGGCATCCATATCCTGCTGTTCACTGGCGATCGTGATCTTGAACTGGCCTTTCATACTTTTTAAGAGTTTCATAAACTCTAGCAGCGTGCCCGTCTTTTTATCACCGTCTTTGTTGATATAATTGATATCTTCAAATATGTAACACTGGTCATACATGGCCATACCCGAGAAGGGCTCCAGCTTAAATATCCCATTCTTATGCACCTGATCGATGCAGAGGGATTCTTTTACGCTCTTTGGCACCTTCACCGCCGGCATAGTAGTGGCCTTCTTTTTTGTAAATTTAAAACTTGTATTTATCTGTGGCATATCATGCCTCACTCCTTTCCGCGTACCGGAATCCGGTACACTCTTTCTCCCGTCTGCAGGCTCTTACGGACACCATCACAGGCCAAATGTCCGGCGCATAAACGTATCTGCACCTTTTACCGAAGCGGCGAGCAGGATCATCGTAAACATGTTCTGCAGCGCTTGTATGGCTCCATCCAGTATTCCTCCAATTCCGCTAAGGCTCCCAAAACTGATGGAATTGCACAGCCGTGATGCTATCACTAATGCGATAGCGATCACCACGATGGAGAACGTCTTGGATAAGAATGTCTTTACCCATGAAAAAGCCGTCTGGGAGATCCCATGACCTCCCGGCAGCGTGGACATGGCAACGGGCATGGCCAGTACCAAAAGGTACAGATCCAGATAGCGGCCATACACCACCAAAAATACTGTAGCGGAGCACACCAGGCAGACGACAAAAAAGATGATCCCAAAGAGCATGTAAAAAAGCTTGGCTCCAGCATCAAAATCTGCCTGGCTAAATGTGATCGGTGTTTCATTCAGAATGATCCCGGTTAAGTCTCCTGCAATCCCAAAGACCTGATCCATGATGAGCAGCCCCGATACCATCATAGCGTTTGCGACCACAACCTTGATGCAGCTTTCTATGAATATCTCCAGGGTAAAATTTTCCTTAAGGTTGCTCACCTGCCTGAAATATCCGATCAAAAAAAATGTGTTCATCAGTGTCGCCCCAATACCAAAAAATCCCGGATAGAGCGTATTGGAAATATAATACCAGGTCCCTCCCGAGAAGGACATGGGTGTCTGGGCTGATGTGGCTCCGATCAGGGCGAGCATCAGGTTCCAGATAGCGATTCCAAAGATATAAAACGGAGTGATCAGAAAATCCAGCATATGTTGTTCACCATCCTCTGTCAGCCCTTGAAAATGATAACGATCTGCGGCGCCATCACCATGAGCAGGGCTCCGCCCATCTTAGCCAGGGCCTGTGCCTGCATAAACCCGCCGTCTGAACTCTGAAAGCTCATCCCCCACTGGAAAATGACCCAGAGACAGATCACTGTACCTACCCCAGATGTGATGCTTGCTCCCAGCGCATTTAAGAGATCAAATTTTTCTGTGAGAGGTTCAAAGCCGGTAGATGCATTCAGGATCATCCCCGGTCCCATCAATATCGCTGCAAGACAAACGCAGATGCACACAAGCCCTGCTGGTATCAGGTTGCTGCGCCATCCCTTTCCTCTTCTCTTCTGTTCTTTTACATTTCTTCTTGTTTTCTTGTCCATGTCTTTTCCCTTCCTATCTTTTCAAAAATCTGGTCGTGACAAACACGCCCAGAGCAGACACTGCTATAACTGATAAAAAAAAGCAGAGTGGCTTAACCTTCGCCGGTATCGGCAGCATGAATATCAGGATCCCTGACAATATGGCTGCCAGCACAAAAATCGCTATCAGTATGAACTGCAGCTTTCCTCTTCTTCTACGCATATGTTTCTCTCCTTCCTTTACGTACCGGAATCCGGTACATGGAAAAGGACAGCTTACGCTGTCCTCTTCACATGATTTTGTGTTTATTTTGTTGCTTTATTTGCTGCCGTGTTTCCGTTTCTTTGCCCGCACAAGCAGTGCCCCGGCCGCCAGCCCACAGGCAGCGATACAGCCCATGGCAGCCCACAGTGCGATATCGCTGTCGTCACCGGTCTTGGGTGCCGGTGTTTCCGGACGGATCAGAACGCTCTGACTCTCGGAATCGATATCTTCATGGGCAGCCACCAGCTCCCAGGTATCTTCTACAGGCCCCTCACCGTTCTCTGCGGCAGTTGTCTTCACATAGCAGCGCTGGAATACTACCACGGATCGTTCTCCAAGCCCGATGGAATCGAACGTAAACTGCAGCTCCACCTTGCCATTTGCTGCCTCTGGGACAAACTCCAGCTCTGCAGTCACTTCCTTGCCGTTTACCACAAGCGCTTTTCCGGTAGACGGATCCATCAGTCTTCCTTCCATCCGGTAGGTCCGTCCGGGGATCAGGTTCTCATAGGTGACCTCATCCGTGATCGTTGTATTTTCAGACGGCACGCCCTGCTGTGTGCCGGTTGCCGCATCCATGGCGTAGGTTGCGATCTTCGGGATGTACACGGACTGTTCCCTGGCTTCCAGATCTTTGTGCTCCGCCACGGTCTTTCCGTTGTACTGGCATTCCTCGAAGGCTACGACGGTAGCTCCGGCTAAGGCGGCGCCGTCATAAGAAAATTCCATCTCCACTGTTCCATCCGGCTCATCCGGTGTAAACTGCAGCGTGCTCTCTATCGTTTTGCCATTGATCAGCAGCGGTTTTCCTGTCTTTTTGTCCATCAGGATCCCGTGCATCTCATACTCCCGACCCGCTACCAGGTTGCTGTAATGGATCTCATCGACCAGTGTGGTCTTGCCTGCAAAGGCATTCTGTGTCCCGGTCTTTGTGTCTTTCAGTGCTGTTGTGATCTTGGGTATATAGATCACCTGGTCCCTGTCCTCGATGTCTTCGTGGCAGGCTACCTCGATACCTTCATACAGGCATTTTTCAAATGCTACGACCGTCTCCCCGGCCAGAGCGGAGCCGTCAAACGTAAAGGACAGTTCTACCTTTCCATCCGGTTCTTCCGGAGTAAATTCTACCTCTGACGTCACACGCTCCCCATTTACCAGCAGAGGCTCGCCGGTGGACTTGTTCATGAGTGTTCCATGCACCACATAGGTCTTTCCGGCCACCAGATTCCGGTAGCTGACCTCATCGATGATCGTGATCTTCTGATCCGCTTTCGCCATGTCTTCCCCGGTCACGTTGTCCTTCGCATGGGTGGAGATCTTGGGCAGATGTACGGACTGGGCTTCATCTTCAAGCTCACAGTGCACTGCCACGGCTCTTCCATCCAGCAGGCAGCGCTCATATGCTACCAGGGTCCGGCCGTGGAGTACAGACGCGTCAAACTGGAAGGTCAGCGCTACCTGGCCTTTAGCAGCCGCGGCGACAAATTCTGTTTCTACCGTTACTTCCTTTCCATTCTCCACAAGTGGTTCCCCGGTATCCTTGAGCATCAGCGTACCGCGCATGGTATAGGTCTGGCCTTCGATCAGGTTCTCGTAGGTGACGACATCCGTGATCTCTGCCTTTTTTCCTGCATTGCCAAGATGGTCGTTTGTATCCAGAGACTTCGCTTCCGTACTGATCTTCGGGATATAAACAGTCTGTTCCTTATCCTCGATATCGGCATGGACCGCCACCTCAATGCCCTGATACAGGCACTGTTCAAACGCTACGACCGTCTCCCCGGCCAGGACGGATCCATCAAACTGGAAGGACACATCCACTTTGCCCTCCGGTTTTTGCGGGGTGAACGTGGTCTCTGCAGTCACCTTCTCGCCATTCACAACCAGCGGTTCCCCGGTCGCTTTGTTCATCAGCACTGCCTTCATGGTATAGGTCAGTCCTGGTTTTAAGCCTTTATAGCTCACCTCATCCACCAGTGTGATCTTTTCGGACGCAAGGGCGTTCTTAGAGCCGGTGATCTCATCCTTCAGCTTCGTGCTGATCTTGGGGATATAGAAGATCTGGTCTTCATCCTTCGGATCCTCATGGCTTGAGATCTCCACCTCCTGATAGAGACACTTTTCAAATACGACGGCTTTCGTTCCGGCCAGATGGCTGCCATCAAACCGGAAGGTCACAACGGCCGTTCCGTTGGCTGTCTCCGGCGCAAACTCTGTGGCTGCTGTAATCTCTTTGTCGGCTGCATCCAGCAACGGTTTTCCGGTCTCTGCGTCCATCAGCCTTCCCTGCATGGTATAGGTCAGTCCCGGAACCAGGTTCTGGTATGACACATGGTCCTCGATGACCATCTCTTTTCCGGCGTCTATGATCTGCGCTCCGGTCGCAGGTACATTTACTCTTGTACTGATCTTTGGCAGATGCACGGACTGGCCTTCATCCTCCAGATCCTTATGCTCCGCTACTACTTTTCCATTCAGCAGACATTCTTCAAACGCCACCAGGGTACGTCCCGCAAGGCCACTGCCGTCTACCGTGAAATCAAGTTCCACCTGGCCATTGGCCGTTTCCGCGGTGAACCGCTTTTCTACAACTACATCCTTCCCATCCGCCTGCAGGGCTTTTCCAGTTTCTTTTACCATCAGGGCGCCGCGCATGACATAGGTCTTCCCTGGAATCAGGTTCTCGTAAGTAACGAGATCGATAAGCTGCAGGTTTCTTCCTGCACCTGCAACGTGGGCGTCTGTGTCATTATTTTTTAATTCTGTGCGGATCTTTGGAATATAGACGCTCTGGTCTTCCGCCTCGATATCCGCATGGACCGCCACTTCTTTCCCGTTATACAGGCATTTTTCAAATGCTACGAC
>CABQGZ010000004.1 GCA_902463835.1 uncultured Lachnospiraceae bacterium | reverse complement strand
CCGGAATACATCAATGGGAAATACGCCTTTTATACAAGACCTCAGGACGATTTTATCGAAGCTGGCTCCGGCGGCGGAATCTGTCTTGTGCTGTGTGAGGATATCAATCATCCCAGGGTTGGTGAGGAGATCCTGCTCAACCCGAGAAGATACCACACCATAACCGAGGGCAAGAACGGTGCGGGCGCTGTTCCAATAAAGACGGAAAAGGGCTGGATCCATATTGCCCACGGGGTTCGCAACACGGCGGCAGGCTTAAGATATGTCATATACGCCTTCGCAACCTCACTGGAGGATCCCTTCACGGTGATTGCGGAACCAGGGGGATATCTGATTGCTCCGCTGGGGGAGGAACGGTTGGGAGATGTATCGAATGTGCTTTTCACCAACGGCGCGGTTGTGAATGAGAAGGGGGAGGTTTACATCTACTACGCTTCTTCCGATACAAGAACACACGTTGCGTATACAACGATTGACAGGCTTTGCGATTATGTATTCAACACACCGGCCGATCCCCTTAGATCCGCGGACTGCGTTGCCATGAGATGCCGGCTGATAGAAAAAAATCTTGCGATAAAGGATGGAAAAGAATGAACGGAAGCTTTTTACCTTACAGAACAGAAAATGCGGATATGGAGCTGCACGTAGAGGGAAACCTTCTGCTGGACAGACAGGGCAACCGGGTGCTGCTTACCGGCGTCAACTGCGCGTCGCTGGAGTGGCTCTCCAATCCGGAGAGACTGGTGGACACCGTGAAGCATGCCCTTGACGTGTGGCATGCCAATACGATCCGTCTTCCCCTCTCCCAGGATCGCTGGTTCGGCTTTGGAGGCGACCAGGTGGGAGAGGATGAGCTGGGAGAACGTTACCGGAGCATCGTGGATACGATCATAGAGGAGATTGCAGCCAGACGCAAGTACATCATACTGGATCTGCACAGAAGCAACTGTGGCTCCTGGGGAGAATTTATAAGCGGTAATATGCCGGATATGAACAGCCTGGTATTCTGGAAGGAGATGGCCCGCCGCTATGGGAATCATCCGAATGTCTTGTTCGGAATCTTTAACGAACCCTTTAAGGTTTCCTGGGACTGCTGGCGTGACGGCGGCGAGATCACGGTGGAATATGCGCCTCAGAATATCGGCAACCAGATCATGCGTGACGAATCGGGCGAACCTGTATTGGAGAAGATAACCTTCCAGTCGCCGGGACTTCAGAAAATGGTGGACACGGTACGGGCCGCGGGAGCCAGGAATATCGCGGTGATCGCGGGGCTTGACTGGGGCTATGAGCTTGACGGCGTAGACAAAGGGTACGTGATCAATGATAACGGCGGCAATGGCATTATGCTGGATTCCCACGAGTATCCATGGAAACGTCTGGATAACTGGGCGGAGCTTGTAGATGTGGTGAACGACAGATATCCGATTCTGATCGGCGAGTGCGGTCATTACGGCGAACATGTGGAGGTCTACGAGGGGCCCCAGCGGGAGGTCAGTGAGAAATGGGTTCCACGGCTTCTGGACTGGGTGGAAAAGAACGGATACCACATTACCGCATGGGACTTCCATGATACAGCAGGCCCCTCGCTGATCAAAAACCTGGATGATTTTGAACCCACGGAGTTCTGGGGCGTGTATTTTAAAAGCTTTCTGGAAAAGCGGAATAAGCGATAAGAACAGGGGTTTATACAGCAGAGGAGGGATACGAATGAAAGGCAATATAAAGAAGGCTCTTGCCCTTTGCGGGGCAGTATTGCTGACATTTGAGATGATTTTAATACCGATGCCTGTCAGCGCTTCCGGGGACGCGGCTTTGACAGACGCCGCTCCTGGCGATGTTATTTCCCAGGAGGCGGCCGATGCAGATCCGGTTTCTTCGGATGCGAAAGATCAGGCTGCGGTGAATATGGATTATGATGAATATATGACGTGTTATTCCACTGCGCCTTATCCAAAGGAGCGTGTGACGGTTGACAGCAGCGCGGTTTCACAGCCTGTTTCCCTGGAACGCTATCTGGAGGTTACGGGCGCGCTGCTGTCCCCGGCACAGAAGGAACTGACCTATACCCTGGAGATTCCGGCGGAAGGCCTTTACCATATCGCTGTCACCTACTATGGGGCGGAAGGAAAGGGCAAGGATATCGTGATGTCGTTGTCCATAGACGGCAAGACCCCTTTCCGGGAGGCTGGAAGTATATCCCTCTGCAGAATCTGGGCGGATGACGGCGAGGTCGAGAAGGATGTGAACGGAAATGAGCTGCGGCCCTCCCAGGTGGAGATAAAACGCTGGAATACCGTTCTGCTTTCGGACGGCAACGGCTATTATAACGATCCCTTTACCTTTTATTTTTCCTCTGCCGGCACCCACACCGTAACCTTCGCATATGCGCAGGAGAGCGTCGCCATCAGCGAGATCTCGGTTTGCCCGGTGGAGACGCCCGTTTCCTATGAGGAATACAGTCGGCAGGCGGTGGAGGCGGAAAAAACACTTTTGATCTATGAGGCGGAAGATTCTTGTGAGAAATCTTCCTCCATGCTATATCCTACTTATGACCGTTCCAGCGCAGCCACAAGTCCCAGTCACCATTCGAAAATACGCTATAACACCATCGGCCAGTCCAACTGGTCTCAGCAGGGGCAGTGGATCAGCTGGGAGATTGACGTTGCTGAAACAGGATGGTATTCCCTGAGCTTTAAGGCGCGACAGAACTATCAGCAGGGCGTGAATTCTTACCGCCGTCTGCGGATCGATGGGAAGGTTCCATTTCAGGAGGCGGACAACATCGGATTTGGCTATTCCCTGAACTGGTATATGAAGACCCTGTCTGATGACGACGGGAATCCTTATCTGTTCCATCTTGAGGAAGGAAAGCATATTTTAACTCTTGAGGTTGCGGCCGGTCCCATGGGCAGTGTCTTAAAGGGTGTTTCCAACGGAGTTTTGAGACTGAATGAGATCTACCGCAGTATCATCATGGTTACGGGTACTTCTCCCGATAAATACAGAACGTATTATCTGGACGAGGATATCCCCGGTCTTATGGAGGAGATACAGGAGGTCAAGGAGCTTTTGGACCAGCTGTATGGAGAGATCACCCAGATCAGCGGAACAGGCGGATCCCAGGCGTCGGTCATTCTTGAAATGAGTACCATGCTGGGAGAATTTATGGACAAGCCGCTGAAAATCACTGAGCGGGTCTCAGCCTTTAAGGACACCATAGAATCCATGGGGTCGGTGATCCTGACTCTCAGTGAGCAGCCTCTGGAGCTTGATTATATTGTGGTTTCGGCGGATTCGAAGCTGCCGTCCCCAAAGGCTGGCTTTTTCGAGAGTCTCATATATCGCGTGAAGGGATTTTTCGCCTCCTTTATGGAGGATTATAATTCGGTATCCTCCTCGGAGGACAACTCCAAGGCGGCTTCCCAGATAACTGTCTGGATCTCCAGCGGCCGCGATCAGGCGCAGCTGCTGAAGAATCTGATTGACAATTATTTTACACCGGAGACTGGAATATCCGTATCGCTGAGTGTTGTTTCCACCGCTGCCAACACCAGCTCATCCACGCTGGTACAGGCTACTCTGGCGGGAAAGGGGCCGGATGTGGCGCTGTTTACCCCCAAGGATACGCCGGTGAATCTGGCCATGCGCGGGGCGCTGGCAGATCTGTCCCAGCTCCCGGGCTTTGATGAGGTCTATGGAGACTTTTATCCGTCGGCGTGGATTCCGTATGAGTACGAAGGCGGAATTTATGCCGTTCCCGAGACACAGAATTTTGATATGCTGTTCTACCGGACGGATATTTTAGGAGAGTTAGGACTGTCCGCACCGGAGACATGGGAAGAGTTTTACGCACTGATCGAGGTGCTTCAAAAATATAATCTGGAGGTAGGCGTGCTTGAAACAAATTCAGCTAATGCCGGAGTTTCCTCGGGAATATCATTTTTTGAAAAATTGTTATTGCAGAACGGCGGCACCTATTATAATGAATCTTTTTCACAGACGGCTTTTACTACGCAGGCTGCCTACGAAGCGTTTACTGAGTGGACAGAGCTCTATTCCCAATATGGGCTTGATCGCTCCTTTGACTTTTACAACCGTTTCCGGGCTGGTGAGATGCCCATCGGAATCATGAACTATACCATGTATAACCAGCTGAGCGCGGCAGCTCCCGAGATTCGGGGATTGTGGGCCATGACCTGTATACCGGGAACACGGCAGGCGGATGGATCGATCCTTCGCACTGAGACCGCGGGGGGAATGGGAGCCGTCATCCTTTCGGACAGCGATTATGTGAACGAATCCTGGGAGTTTCTGAAATGGTGGGTTTCCGATGAGACCCAGGCATTATACGGGAGCGAGCTGGAAGCCTCGCTGGGAATTGTGGCAAGATACGATACGGCGAACCGGGCGGCATTTGAGTCCATCGGCTGGATGGATCAGGAGGCGGAGGCCTTAAAGCTTCAGTGGAGTGAAGTAACTGATATGAAACAGATACCCGGTAACTATTTCATTTCCAGATGTCTGACAAACGCCTTCCGGTCGGTGGTGGATGATAAGGAGAACCCGGTCAGAGCGCTTAATATTTACAATAAGGACATGAATGCCGAGATTACACGGAAGCGAAAAGAATTCGGGCTAGGCACAGAGAGGTAGCAGCATGCAAAAGAAAATCAAACACAAAAATGAATACAGCCTGGGGCAGAGAATCTACAAGGCGAGAGCAAGCTATGTTCTTTTACTGCCCTTCCTGCTGCTCTTTACGGTTTTTGTAGTGATACCCATTATATCTTCGCTATTTTTAAGCTTTACTTCCTTTAATATGCTTCAAAAGCCGAAATTCGTAGGTTTTGATAATTATATACGGATGTTTCTTGAGGATGATGTTTTCATCATAGCCCTGAAAAACACCGCCATATTCGCGTTGATCACGGGGCCGCTTGGTTATATTTTAAGCTTTGTGGTGGCCTGGCTTATCAATGAGATGAGCCGGAAGGTTCGGTGGTTTCTTGTTCTTATCATGTATGCTCCCACCCTGGCGGGAAATATATTTTACATTTGGCTCTACATTTTCAATGGAGATTCCAAGGGCCTTGTGAACAGCATGCTCATGAAGCTGGGACTGATAAACGATCCGATCCAATGGCTTACCAATTCCTCCTTCAGTGTTGCGGTTGTTCTGATCGTAAATATCTGGATGAGTCTGGGAAGCGGTTTCCTGGCCTTTGTGGCCGGCTTTAATGCCCTTGACAGATCGTATTTTGAGGCGGCAGCCATTGACGGCGTGAAGAACCGGTTTCAGGAACTGTGGTATGTCACGCTGCCCCAGATGGGTCCGCAGCTGCTTTTCGGCGCGGTAATGTCTATTTCAGGGGCTTTTGCCGTTGGTTACGCAAATGCGGCGATTACGGGCTTCCCCAACTCCAATTATTCCACCCACACCATGCTGCTGCATATGCTTGACTATGGTACGATACGTTTCGAGATGGGCTATGCCTCCTCCATAGCGGTAGCGCTGTTTACAATTATGCTTGTGAGCTGGATTGTTATTAAGAAGCTTCTTTCTCATTTTAATCAGTAAGGAAGGTGAAAATATTGAAGGCAAAGTTAAGAATAAGACGTAAAAATGCGCAGGTGCGGCTGTCACGCTCTACGGCGGGGACGGTTACCATTTTTATCTTTCTTCTGATCATAGGTATTTTTATGGCACTGCCCATCGTATATGCGCTGGTTCAGTCGGTGAAGCCTTTGGAGGAGATATTTGCTTACCCGCCGAAATTTTTTGTAAAGGATCCGACATTTGATAATTACATACAGGTATATCAGCTGTGCCAGAACCTTTGGGTACCCCTTTCGCGCTATATTTTTAACAGTCTGCTGATATCCATTGCTGGCACCATCGCGTACGTTGTCATTGCTTCCATGGCAGCCTTCGCGCTGTCGAAGCACTCCTTTCCCGGCAAGGCCATTATCGCGGCAGTCATCGTCTGGGCGCTGCTTTTCCGTCCGGAGGTGACGGGGGTGGCACAGTATATTATCATATCGAAGCTGAATATGATCAATACATACTGGTCCATGCTCCTTCCGCCGCTGGCGGGAACCTTCGGCGTATTTCTGATGATGCAGTTCATGGAATCCGCGATTCCCGATTCGGTGATGGAGGCGGCCAGAATTGACGGGGCCAGCGAATACCGTATCTTTTACAGTATCGCGATGCCGACAGTGAAGCCTGCAATCCTGACGCTGGTGATTTTTACATTCCAGTCTCTGTGGAATGCCACGGGCGTTTCCTATATCTATGACGAAAGTTTCAAGACGCTGCCTTCGGTTTTAAGTAATATTTCTACCGGAGGACTTGCGCGGGCGGGCGCAAGCGCGGCGGTAGCGGTGATCTTATTAATTCCACCGGTGATCATATTCGTTATCTCTCAGAGCAGTATGACGGAGACGATGGCGCATACCGGTCTGAAGTAAAAGGGAGGACAAGCAAATGAGGAGAATGAAGAGAATAGTTTCAATTGTGGCAGCAGTTACTTTGCTGATTGCGGCTTCCGGCGGTGCCCTGAACCTGAGGGCGGAGGCGGAAAATAAGGCAGACGCCACACTTACCACACAGGGCAATCAGCTAGTAAACGGCAGTGGAGAGGCGGTAAGGCTTATGGGCTTTAACGTACCTTATATGTCCTGGTCGGACAACTGCGAAGAAGCGGTGATGGAGAGCGTGCGTATCTGTATTGACGAGTGGGAGGGGAATGCGGTGCGTCTGGCCGTAACCCCCGAGATGTGGTTTGGCAGCAACAGCGCAAGCTACCGCGCGTTGGCGGATAAGGTGATCGAGACGGTCTCAGCCGCCGGTAAATATGTGATCCTTGACAATCATTCCTTCTATTTGCCTGACGAGAGCGATGTTGCGTTCTGGGCGGATGCCGCCGTAAGGTATAAGGACCACCCCTATGTTGTATATGAACTTTTTAATGAGCCTGCCGGCTGTACCTGGCAGCAATATTACGAGGGCGGTACCCTTACGTACACTGGTAAAAACGATTGGGGCGAGGACGTTTCCGTCACGGTAGAGTCCTGCGGTATGCCCAAGCTTTTAGAGACGGTTCGGGGAACAGGCGCAAAAAATGTCTGTATACTTCCCGGCATAAACTGGAGCTTTGATTTAAGCTACTGTACCGAGGAGAATTTCCGGGAATTTGCCAAAAGCGTGGCGGAGGAACAGCGGCCTGGTGATGTGGAAGGCTTTGTTGAGGAGTATGTGGAAAAATACTTTATGGCGGAGACCGACGGAAACGGCATCATGTATTCCACCCATCCATATCCCACGAAGCCGGCCGACTGGGATCAGTACCTGCTGGATACGATCTTAGAGTATCCGGTGCTGGTGGGTGAATGCGGACCGACGGAAAAGGCAAATGGATTTGTGCGGACCCTGACGGATGGAGACAAGTCTTACCTGGATACGCTGACTGCTTACACGGATGAATATGAGCTCAATATTACCCCATGGGCATGGGGAGCCTGGCCTTATCTGAATCAGGAGCCCTCCAATAAGCTTTCCGCTTACGGCTCTTATATGAAGGATTATTTTGAAACCAGTAACAAGACAAAGGCAGTTACCCTTTATTCCGAAATCGATTATCAGGGCGAAAGCGTAACGATGGAGGCGGGAACTTATTCCGGAAAACGCTTGAAGGAGATGGGCTTTGATATCACAAAGCTGAATTCCGTTTCCTGCAAAGAGGATTATTATCAGTATACGGTCACCGTATATGAAAAAGAAGATTTTAGTGGTAAATCCTATACCTTTGTGCCGAAAGCATCCAATGTGGGCACAGATGTCAGCGGCTTTGAAGCTGCCTCCATTAAGATAGAGAGAGGCGTGCCGGAGAATCTGTTGACGGATCATAGCCAGGTTACGGCTCCGGGATCGGTGGAAAACAATGAGATTGAAAATGTCATAGACGGAAAGAACAGCACCTTTTGGAAATACATAAGCGAAGAACCTGTGGAGGTGATCCTGTCCTTGGACGGCGTATATGCCCTGAATCGGATTGGTATTGCCCATGCCTCGGAGGCATCGATGATGTCCATATTCAATGCCTCTGAATATACGGTTTCTGTCAGCACGGACGGGAAGAACTTTACCAGGATTATTGATGTCACCAATAATTCCATGGGACTTTGTGAGTATAATTTTGAGCAGGTGCTGGCGTCTTACATAAAGATTACGCTTACCAAGGGCAGTACGGTAGATGATACCGTCTATCATCTTGCGGAGGTTATGGCATACGGAACGGCTTATAACGGTTCCCTGGAACATATGTCGGTGAGTATAGGAGAATATCCCACAACCGATGTGGGAAGCGAGACGAAAGAGGCCATGCTGCCGGTGATTCTTCTCATTGTCTTTGGAGGAATTATACTGCTGTCCCTTGTGTCTACGACAGTATGCCTGATCGTGAAACGCAAAAGGTAATCGGCTGGCAGAAAGGAATGGTGTTATGCGAAGAAGGGTGATTTCATTGGGGCTGGCGGTGCTGCTGTTATTTTCAGTCCGCCCGGTTACAGCCCAGGCCGAGTCAACCACACCCTATCTGGGATATGAATACAATTCATCGGAAGAATCGGTGCCTGCGCCTGTGGGCTATGAGCCGGTAGAACTGTATGTGGGAAGCGATATCGGCTGCGGAGCGCTCCAAGCTCCCACGGATATGTGCTTCTATGAAGATGAGCTGTATATTTTAGACTCTGGAAATTCGAGAATTGTGGTGGTAAACGCACAGATGGAGCTGGTGCGGGTCATAGATCATATAACCGCCAACGGTGAAACCCTTGATTTCAAGGGAGCCCTTGGCTTGTATGTCTGCAGTGACGGCAATCTTCTGATTGCGGATACCGCAGGGGCGAGGATCATAGAATGTGCCAACGATGGCAGCTTCCTCCGATTCTTCACCAAGCCGGACAGTTCTATGATCGACCAGGGAATTACGTACAGCGTGAAAAAGGTCATTCGGGATTATAACGGCGTTACCTACGCCGTGGTGGACGGAATCAACGAGGGCGCGGTCACCTATCTGGCAGACGGCTCCTTCGCAGGCTTTTTTGCCTCCAATGAGGTGGAGCAGACAGCGGAGGTGATTCTGAACTATATATGGCGCAGCTTTATGACGGAAGAACAGATTCGCAATTCCGCCACAGCTTCCCCCTCCTCCATCACCGCCTTTGATATCGCGGATAAGGGATTTCTCTACACTGTTACCCAGTCCGGTGACGCGGAGACCAGCGTAAGACTGCTGAACTTTAAGGGAACGAATCTGGAGACCGAGACTGCATTCGGAGATCTGGAGCTGGATGGAAAGATTAAAAATCCCGTATTTACCATCTTCTGCGATGTGGATGTGGATCAGGAAAATTATGTCTATCTGCTGGATTCCGCAAGAGGACGTGTGTTTGTCTATTCAAAGGATGGATATCTGATCACCATTTTCGGCGGGAAGGGTGATCAGCTTGGACTGAACGAATCGCCGGTTGCGCTGGAGACAAACGGAGACTGCGTATACGTGCTGGATGATTTAAGAGGCAGCATAACGGTTTATAGATCAAACGATTATCTGAATACGGTAAAGGCCGCGACCAATCTTCTGCAGCAGGGGAAATATTCCGAGTCCAGGGAATACTGGGAAAAGGTGTTATCCATCAATTCCAACAGCACCATCGCCTATTATGGCATTGGCCTGGCGCTGGATGAATCGGGAGCATATGCCGAGTCTCTGAAATATTTTAAGCTGGCCTATGAAAATGAGGCGTATTCCGAGGCGTTTAAAGAGGTGCGCAAGGAATTTGTAAAGGAACACTTTGTCGTATTGCTGATGGCTGCAGTGCTGTTTTTTGCACTTTTGTGGACGGCATGTCATTTTTTGAAAAAGCGGTTTGGACGAAAAAATGAATATGAGGTTTCCGCGTTGGAAGGGAAATATACGGCACCGTTTTTTGTAATGCGTCATCCCATCAGCGGCTTCGAAATGCTGAAAAAAGAGAAAAAGTGGTTTATGCCGGCGGCGTTGGGGATTCTTGGTCTGCTGTTTCTCACCCTCACCGCGAAATGGTTTTTGACGGGCTTTTCCTTCAATACCAACCGAGCTTTGGATTACAATGTATTTGTTACATTTTTACAGGCGTTTTTAATCGTAAGTGTTACGACCATTGCCAATTGGGCAGTGTGCACCCTTATGCAGGGCAAGGGACGGCTGATCGATATCTTTTGTACCCTTTCCTATGGCCTTTTGCCTTACGTTTTTTCACAGATACTGTATGTGATATTGTCCCAGGCTTTTACTCAGGATGAAGAGGCGTTTCTTACGGCAATCACCATAATTGGGATCGGCTGGTCAGCCTGCCTGATTTTTGCCGGCTTTATGGAGATTCATCAGTTCAGCTTTAAGGAAACGGTGGCTTCGATCATTCTGACGGTGATCGGGATCGCGGTGATCATATTTTTGGCAGTGTTGTTTGTAGGTCTGCTGGAGCAGGTGGTAAGCTTCTTTAAAGCGATTGTTTCGGAAGCAATTATGATGCAGTAGGAGGAAAAAATGAAGCGGATTACAGTTTTTATCTTATGCGCTCTTATGGTGCTTCGGCCATGCGGCCTTGTATCAGCGGCGCCGGAAGAGACAGGTGCTTTGGAGCCAGCGCAGACAGCGCCGGCGGAGGCTGACGCTTCCGGGTCTGTGCAGACAGCGCCGGAAGGATATGTCAAAATAGAAGAAAACGACAATCTGATTCTGTATGCCGATAAGACGACCGGCGATTTCGCGGTTTATGATATTGCGGCGGGGCACTTATGGAGCAGCGGACAGACAGAGGTGAACGACAGTGAAAGTGAGGCGTCACAGCTGAATTCCGGGCGAGCGAAGACGGAGATTGTCTCCATGATCTCTCTGGAATACGTTCAGGTAAGCACCATCGCCAGTACGGCGGTACCGCTGTACCAGAACAGCTATGCTTATTGCGTAATGGAGGATCATGTCACTGTGAAAGAGGTGGACGGCGGTTACCGTGCCGAGTACTATTTTGCAGATATCGATGTGACGGTTCCGGTTGAGGTGACTCTTACCAAAAATGCGCTTCAGGTGCGGATCGTAGGCGATGAGCTTAAGATAGGAAAGGCGTACCGGGTGACCTCTATCTCCCTGCTCCCGGGCTTTCTGGCCAGCGATGACCGTTATGAGGGATACCTGTTCGTACCGTCGGGATGCGGAGCGCTGGCAGCCTTTCACACCGGCAGGGGCGATATGGCCTCCTACTCAGAGATGGTATACGGTGACGACCTGGCCATCGAGCAGGAGGAATACGACAGCCAGGGGCAGGATATCCATATTCCGCTCTTCGGTATCAAATGTGACGACAGCGCGGTTGCGGCAATCATTACCCAGGGAGATGCCAACGCCCGTATCAATGCCCAGTCGGATTCACTGACCTCATCGTATACAAGGGTCTATGCGGAATATGTAACCTCCGTTACCGACAGCACCACCTTGTTCGAGTCCAATTATGAAAACCAGAGGATCATATACGGCGCGGAGGAGCGGGAATCGTACTCCGACTTCACGGTGTCCTTCACTTTTTTAAGCGGAGATTTGGCCGATTATTCGGGAATGGCGCAGGTATACAGAGAATATCTCGATCTGAAGACGGAGGCTGCCGCTCCAAGCCTCAAGGTGACGCTTTACGGAGCAGCTGTGAAAAAGGCTTCCTTTTTGGGGATACCTTATCAGAAAACCTTTGCCTTAACCAGCTATTCCCAGGCCCAGGAGATCGTGCGGGAGCTGACAGGGGCAGGGACGGATGTGAGCCTTCGCTATATCGGCTGGAATAACAGCGGGATAGACAATAAAAAATCGGCTTCCGTGTTTTCGCCGGTGAGGGCGCTGGGCTCCAAAAAAGGATTTCGCAAGTTGTATCAATTCCTGGAGGAGAACGGAACAGATTTTTATTTCGATCTGGACCTGATGAAGATTAAGAAATCCGGAAACGGATTCTCGGTTTACTCCGATGTGTGCAAATCGATCTTCAACACAAGAACACCGCTCTATGAGTATATGCGTTCCGTTTACGTTCCGGTTAAGGACAAGGATCCTTATTATCTGCTCACTCCGGGAAATGTGAAGGCCGCAGCTGAGAAATTCCTGAAAAAGTACAGCTTTGGCGGAGGGATCGCTTTATCCGGGCTGGGAAGCTTTGTCTATTCAGATTTCAAAGGCGGCATGGGGAGAGCGGAGTGTATTGACACCTTTACCAGGACCTTGGAGGCGGCAGAGAAGGAGCACACCATAGCTTTGGAGGCTCCCAATGCATATACATTTGCACATGTGGATACGATTTATGAAATGCCCATGGCAAACGACGGAAATTTGATCTTTACTGAGAGTGTTCCTGTATTGCAGATGGTACTGCACGGCTCGGTATCCTACGCGGCCGCTTCCGGAACGGATCTCCTTAGCTGCATCGAATACGGGGCGGATCCTGCTTTTTGCGGAATCTACGCGGATGCCCAGGAGCTGATCGAGACGGATTATGACTGGCTTTACAGCTCTACCTACACCAATTGGAGCAAAGAGGCAGTCGATATGTTTCAGGAATATCAGAAGATTTACAGCAAGCTCTACTCCGCCAGGATTGAGGAGCATTCATCGGAAGATGGAATCAGCAGAACTGTTTTTGATAACGGAACAGAAATCTATATAAACCGCAGCGGTTCGAAGATTGAGATTAAAGGGACGGTAATACCGTCAGGCGGTTACGCCGTGATTGGAGGTTGAGATTATGAAAAAACGCAAACGGACCATGGAGAGCCGTCGCGCTATGAAGGGCAGAATGTTTGTTTTGCCGTTTTACATAGGCCTTATCCTCTTTTTTATAAAGCCGATCATACAGTCCCTGACGTTTGTTTTTTCCGATGTTGGCCTTACGACCGGAGGCTTTCGGATGGAATGGGTGGGGCTGAAGAATCTGAAATACATCTTTCTCAGCGATCCGGATTTTAACAAGAATCTTGTTTCGGCCCTGGGAGGCTTATTGTATCAGGTTCCGGTGATTCTTGTTTCGGCTCTGTTTTTCGCGATACTGCTGAACGCAAAGTTTAGGGGACGTACCCTGGTAAGGGCAATATTCTTCCTTCCGGTCATCATTGCTTCCGGCGTGATCATGGAGATTATTAACAGCGATACCTTTGCCACATCCCTGATCACCGCGTCGGAGGGCATGGACACGGTAGTCTCCGCCAGCAATTATGGATTGACCTCCCTTCTTATAGATATGGGACTGGGGGAGAAGGTGGTTGGATATTTTGTCTATATCTCCTCGAATCTATATGACCTGATGTGGCGGACGGGAATACAGATGATCATCTTTCTGGCGGCGCTGCAGTCGATTTCTCCCAGTCTGTATGAGGCTTCCTCCCTGGAGGGTGCTTCCGCGTGGGAGAACTTCTGGATGATCACGGTTCCCATGATCACACCTATGATCCTGGTGAATACGGTATATACGATCATAGATTCGTTTACGGACGCTTCCAATGCGGTTATGGATCAGATTTCCGCATTCTTTACCGATCAGCAATATGACCGGGCTGCGGCCATGAGCTGGGTTTATTTTCTTCTGATCGGTGTGATACTGGCCGTTTTGTTTTATCTATTTACCCGGGGAAGCCGGTCTGAGAGGAGGGAGAGCAAATGAAAAGAAGACTTTCGGAGTTAAATGTGCGCCGGGGCGGCAGGACGGCGGTGTGGTGGATCTTCCGCTTTTTGCTGTTGGTGGGAATCTGTTATATATTTTTATTTCCCGTTTTGTACATGATCAGTATCGCGGTGCGGGATCCATCCACGGTAAATGATCCCAGTATCGTCTGGATTCCGCGGAAGCTGTCCCTGGGGAGCATAAAGACTGCGGTGGACATATTGGAGTATCCGCGGGCAATTTTGACTACGGTTCTTATCTCCATAGGCGCCACATTGGGCTCGCTGCTGTCATGTTCGCTGGCCGGGTACGGCTTCGCCAGGTATCGCTTTAAGGAGAAGAATATCGCCTTTGCATTTGTGATACTTATGATCATTGTTCCGCCCCAGACCACGATCATATCATCGTTTATCAATTTTCGAAACTTTGATTTCTTCGGAATACTTAAGGGTCTGCATGCGATTATACCTGCCGTTCCAGGCAGCGTGAACCTGATCAATACACCGTGGACTTATATTTTGCCATCGATTTTTGGCACAGGGCTTCGGTCCGGGCTGTTTATTTACATCTTCCGGCAGTTCTTTGCCGGGATGCCAAAGGAGCTGGAGGAAGCAGCTATGATAGACGGCTGTGGAGCGTTTCGGACTTATGTACAGGTTATGCTGCCGCTGGCGAAACCCTCCTTTATCACAGTTCTTCTGTTTTCCTTTGTGTGGCATTGGAACGATTATTTTCAGGCGTCCATGTACTTTAATGACAATCAGCCCATCTCGGTTATGCTTAGCCGGATGCAGTCGCTGTTACAGGACGCAAAGCTGTTTAATGTTGTGACGAATACACCGGATGAGATACGGACCTTTTTACAGGCGGGATGTCTGCTGACGATCTTACCCCCGCTGATCCTGTATATATTTACACAGCGCTTCTTTACCGAGAGCATTGAGAACACCGGTATTGTAGGATAAAAAATAATTGAAAAGGAGTAGAAAAAAATGAAAAGAAAGAAACTAGTATCTTTATTGATGGCATTGATCATGGTGTTATCTGTTGCCGCCTGCGGGGGCGAAGATAACACAGGCGACAGCAAAGAACCGGGAGAATCCAAAGAACCGGGGAATTCCTATTCCGAGGACAGCCTGTGGAACCGGACCTTCGAGGGAGTTACCTTAAAGCGGCTTCTGTGGTACGAGCCCAGCGAAAGCGAGCAGGCCCTTGTAAAGGAATTTGAAGAGAAAACCGGCTGTACCATCGTGGACGAGGTTGTGGACTATGAAAACTATAACACAAAGCTGGCAGCTTCCATCACTGCAAATGATCCTTATGATATCGGCTATATTTACGGGGCATTTTTCCCGACTCAGATCATTGCGGGAATGTATCAGCCTATAGACAAGGCATATCTCAGCTCGGAATATATGAATGACAGCACTTCCAAAGAGACACTGGCCAAGGGTGGTTTCGATCTGGAAAAGATGGATTTCTATAAGTGGAATAACAACTACTATGGCTTCAGCTCCTATTGGGATGTTGATATGATGGTGCTCTATTACCGTACCGACCTGTTTAAAGAGGCAGGATTAAAGACTCCCAATGAATACGCTGCGGAGGGCAAATGGAATCTGGATACCTTCTATGAGCTGGCCACTCAGCTGACAAATGCCAGAGCCGGTATCTACGGCTATTCCGCCGGCGGTGAGAATACCCGCAGCTACGGGGAATTTGTCTCAGCCCAAGGCACACAGATCGTAACCTATGACAGCAACGGAGTTCCTTCCCAGAACCTGGGTGATTCCCTGGTACTGGATGGCCTGAATTATATTAAGAAGCTAACGACCGGCTCTACTTCAGTGATCAATGCAGAGGCAAGCTTCCGGAAGGGTACGGCGGCCATGGCCATTGACGGTTTATACGAGGCTCCTAAGATGATGAATGATTCCAACGTGCCGGATGTTGTGAAGAACAACTGGGACGTAGCGCCCATTCCGCTGGCGGCGGGCAATCAGGATGGGGCATATCCCACCGACTGGCTGAAGTCCATCGGTATTGTGAACGGAAGCAAGAACCCGGAAGCGGTAGCTGCATTTGCGCTTCATATGACCCAGGGGAAGGGCGACAATATCTGGGAAAAATATTTCACAGAAGAGCAGGTAGAAAGAATTACCCCCTATTATTCCAATATCAATTATGCCAATTATGCATATGGAACCTTAGGCGAGGATTATGTCACTATGATAGCGAAGATCATTAACGGCGATGATGTTTCCCAGCTGATCAGCGAATATAAGACCAGCTTTAAGGCACAGATTGACAAGATTATTAATGAATAAAAATCAGGATCCTTAAGAAAGGAGGAGAAGGAGTATGGGCAAGACTGGATACAGAAGAATGGTTTCTCTTCTGCTTGCAGTGATACTTCTGGCGGCAGGACTTCCTACCAGCTTACTAAAGGCGAAGGCGGAGGAGTTTGTTCCGGAAAATGTGCTTCGAACGGAGAAGCTTGCGGATATTACTCCGGTGGTCAGGAATATTGCCACCGGAACGGTATCCCCTCACAATCAGTTTAACGGTGCGGGTGCGGCAGCCATTTTAAATGACGGTGATACCGAAAACCACGCAGACGCCTATGGTGCCAATGACTGGGGGCACCATTCCGGCGTGGAGATCGCGCTGACGGAAGCTGTCTACTGCGGAGAATTAAAGCTTTACGCCGGCTTTGAGGCTTATCCCGATGTGTATGATGTCTATGCGTCCGACAGCCTGGATACATTGTATGACCCTTCCAATAAGGTTGGCGACGCTGTGGTATGCGCAGGTGCGGTTCGGAGTGTAACCATCCAGAAATCGGTTCGCTATGTGGCTGTATTCCTGACGGACTACAATGGCAACGGAAGAATCCGGGAGATTGAGCTGTGGACAGCCGAGGAAGAAGCGGAGCAACCGGCGTTTGTTCCCGAGAATGTACTTCGGACCGATAAGCTTGCGGGTATCACCCCGGTGATTCAGAACATTGCCTCCGGAGCGGTATCTCCTCACAATCAGTTTAACGGCGCGGGAGCAGTGGGGACCTTAAATGACGGCGACACGCAAAATACCGTAGACGTCTACGGCGCCAATGACTGGGGACATCATTCCGGTGTGGAGATCGCCTTGACGGAAGCTGTCTACTGCGGGGAATTAAAGCTTTACGCTGGCTTTGAGGCTTATCCCGATGTATATGACGTCTACGCGTCCGATAGCCTGGATACGCTGTATGACCCTTCCAACAAGGTTGGCGACACTGTGGTATGTGCAGGCGCGGTTCCAAGTGTAAGCATCCATAAAACGGTGCAGTATATCGCCGTGTTCCTGACGGACTACAATGGCAACGGAAGAATCCGGGAGATTGAGCTGTGGACGGCCCAGGAAGAGCCGGAGGAACCGGCGTTTGTTCCGGAGAATGTACTTCGCTCCGAGAAGCTTACGGGCATCACCCCGGTGATCAAGAACATCACCACGGGAGCCGTATCCGATCACAATCAGTTTAATGGCGCGGGAGCCGTGGCAATCTTAAATGACGGAGATAAAGAAAACCACAAGGACGTCTACGGCGCCAATGACTGGGGACACCATTCCGGCGTGGAGATCGCCTTGACGGAAGCAGTTTATTGCGGGGAATTAAAGCTTTACGCTGGATTTGAGGCGTATCCCGATATCTATGACGTCTATGCGTCCGACAGCCGTGATACACTGTATGACGCTTCCAATAAGGTTGGAGATACTGTGGTATGTGCGGGAACGGCTCCCAGTGTAAATATCAATAAAAAGGTACAGTATGTTGCAGTGTTCCTGACGGACTACAGTGGCAACGGAAGAATTCGGGAGATTGAGCTGTGGACGGCCAGGGATGACGGAACGGAACCGCCCGATAATCCCGATAATCCGGATGACCCGGACTATAACACGGATGTGGCCGAGGGCGGGAAGAAGGTTTTGACCATCGGCAACAGCTTTTCGGAAAATGCTTCCGCCTATGCTACCGCAATTGCAGCAAACCAGGGCTATGATCTGCTGTTTGGCTATCTGAAATATTCTTCCTGTACGATCACCCAGCATTTGACAAATGCCCGGGACAATAAGTCAGTGTATAAGTTTGAATATACCAATTCTTCGGGGCGTGTGACCGTGAAGGACGGAATAAGCAAATTTGCATCCATCCGGGAGGCGCTGACCTTTACCGATTGGGACATTGTGGTCTTACAGCAGGGAAGCACTGCTTCAGAAAGCTTCAATACGTATGCGGATATCACTGAGTTGATCAAGTATGTGAAAGAATATCTGCCCGATGTGAAGATCATGCTGCACGAGACCTGGGGCTGGGGTATCTGGGACAGTGAAAGATGCGCGACTATAACAGAAAACTATGTGCTGACCTCACAGCTTCTGTGTGACAAGGCTACGATTATTTACAGCGGCAGCGCCATCGAGGCGGCGAGAAAGCATTACGACGATCGGAAGATGTTCAATGAAGAGGACGGCGGCAATTATCAGCACCTGAATGAATACGGTAAGTATATTGCGGGGGCGGCCTATGTTGCTACCATATTCGGCTGTGACATTACAAAGAATACCTACGGGGATGACATGGCGGTATTTGAAGGCCTTGATCTGCCAAAAATGAGAGAACTGGTTGATTATGCCGTCAACGATGGCAGCAAAGCCCTGCTTGAGAAACTGAAAGAGCTGATTGACGAGATGTATGACCAGATGTTTGGTGAGCCGGATAACTTCATCCAGAAGCATTTGAAATCCTATACAGAAATCATTAAGAGTGTAAAGGATGGAACTGTTCGGGAGCACAGCCATTTCAGCGCTGCGGTTGCCGCTGCCGGAGATTCCGGTTCGCTTCTTGCCATAGACGGCGATAAGACAAAATTTTTCGATGTGTGGGGCGCGCTGGACTGGTATGACAGTGACAACAAAGTTTCAAATGGGCAGTATGTAGGCACCATGTATACCCTGGACGGCGTATATCATATTGATGAGGTTGATATTCTTGCGGGACTTTCCGGTTATACTACGGTTATGACGGTATATGCCTCCGATTCCCTGGCAAAGCTATATGATGAGGCAAGTATCATTGCATCGGATGTAGCCTGCAACGGAAGACAGATCAAGATTGATGTGGACGCCAACGTGATGTGTATTGCCTTTGTTATCACAGACTATGACAGAGGCTGCAATACGGCTCATGTTGCGGAATTTGACCTGAAAGGCTCTGATGCGGCCCTTGAAAAGAATGAGATCACCTGGCCGGGTGTTCCGGCAGGAGAAAATATCCTGAAAGCGGCCGAAGCAACCCCGATCATTGCACCCGGCGGCGATTACGCAGGAACCAAGGAATTCGAGTATCGCCTGATGGAGGAGCAGACCCAGGTAGGACTGAAGGTTCTGACCGACGGTGATCTGGAGAAGCATTACGATGTGTGGAGTCTTTCGGAAACAGATAAGCCGGGCGTTCTGTATACCCTGGACGCGTATTATGATATCCGGCATCTGCACGCCTGGGCGGGAGCCTACGCTTCGGAGCTGATCGTGAACAACGGCTTTAAGATCTACGCCAGCGACAGTCTCTCCACCCTGTATAAGAAGGAAAGCCTGGTGCTGGATTACAGCAATCCCTCAGATACCACAAACGAGGTGGGAGTTGACGTAACCTTAAGTAAGATCAAGTATATCGCGTTCCTGTTCACCGACAGCCTGGACGGCGGCTGGAGACTTCGTGAGATGGGAGCATACGGCAGCTTGTCCGCCGATCAGAGCGAGGTGGCGGAACAGGTTAGCATCATAGAAGGCATAGAGGCGGAATACTACGGTGTGGCAACAGATAACCTGTATGACCCGATTTATATGGGAGCCAGCGATTATATCGCCGCTCTGACGGACGGCTCCAGAAACTCTGTTGAATTCTGGGGCGGCGCCGACATCGAGAATTCCAGATTTGTTTTTATCTACAATCTCTATGCAAATTATGATTTAAGCGGAGTTGATATCTACGCCTTTGCGGATGCCATTGAAGATGATACAGGAATCCACAAGGGAATACGCACGGCCAATGTATATGCTTCACGGACGCTGGAAGGCTTATTTGAGACCACGCCCCTCTGTCTGAAGGATGGGTATGCTTCCCAGGATAAGGCTGATGAAGGCGCGTATTATACGGCGGATGCACCGGCGGAATGGAAGCGGGTAAAATATATCGCCTATGTGTTCACCATCGGAGACAGCAGATACGGAGCCTGCAGACTGGAGGAGTTGAAAGCCTTTGGAACACTGAGTCAGGAGCAGGATGAGGAAGAGAAGGATCCGGTATTGCCGGAGTATATCGACGTAGAAGCCGACAACGGAGTGATCGTTCGTATTTACGCCGCATCCCGCAAGGATGACCTGTCGAAGCTGGACGTAGCGCTTAAGTCGGAGAAAATTGACTATGCTTCACGTCTTGCCAAGATAAGCGAGCGGCTTCACGGCTTTGAGGCAGCAGCGCTGTATGAGCTGCAGCTGGTTGACAGCAGCGGAACTCCCTTTGACACAGAGGGAAGAACCATTCGGACCAGCCTGCCTGAGCAGGGAGATGGCATTGCGGTAGCGTGCATTGACGATTACGGCGCGGAGATTGTTTCCAACGGAACGCTGAACAATTGCCTGACAGTGGAAACAAAGACGCTGCGATCCTATGCGATCGTATCACAGACTGCTGAGGCTGTTGAGAAGGAAAGCTCCCTCATGATGATCTTTGTGATCCTGTCAGGGATATTAGCCTTAGCTTCCGTGATCGCTGCGGCAGTCATCATAAGGAAAACGCTGAAAGGATAGAACGCAGGATGCCAGAGTTGTTGACAGAAATGAAGGACAGGATTGAATTTCCCTTTCCTGAAAAAATCAGATTTTTCGGCAGATGTGCGGATAGAAAAGCGTTAAACGCAAGATTTTTTAATTGGAGCGGCGCGGGCTTCACCTTCTCCTTTGTGGGGAGTGAGGTTCGGTGCAGGCTTCTCGGAGGCATCCAGGGGGAGAGCGTACCGGATAAGGCTTCCAGGGCTTATATAGCGGTCTTTCTTGACGATTGTACAAGCTGCACGGCGCGCTTTCCCATTGATCAGGACGACGGGTGGTATACATTGGCGGAAGGCCTGCCCTGTAAGCATCATACCGTAAGGGTAATAAAGGATACCGAGGCGGGCTACGGCAGAGCGGCGGTAGCTGCCATTGAGACGGACGGCTGCTTTGCTGACGCTCCGGCACCCAGGAAAAGGCGTATTGAATTTATCGGCGATTCCATCACCTGCGGCTATGGGAATCTATGCTCAAATGCTTCCCCGGATTTTACCACCGCCGAAGAAAGCTTTGTAAATACGTATGCGTTTTTCGCCTGCGAAGCGCTGGGCTGTGAGGCGGAGGTAGTTGCAGCCTCCGGCAATGGCTTTCACAGAGATTACGGATGCAATGCCGTGAATCTGATTCCGGAATTATACGAATATACCGACAAGCTTTTGGACGGACATCTTGGCCTTGCGGCGGAGCGCTGGAGCTTTTCTGATCAGAAGTGCGATATGATCGTCATAAAGCTGGGGCAGAATGATTTCCAGTACTGCAGCGGCGCGGATCTGACCGATGACGGCAGAACAGAGCAGAGGCTTAAGGAGCGCAGAGTGGAATTTGAAGGTTCGGTGCGAACCTTCTTCAAAAGGCTTTTGGAGGCGCGGCCGGGAATCCCTATTTTGCTGATCTATGAGAGCGATATGGGGTTGAAAAAGGAGCTTTTGTCGGGCGTGGACGGCCTTTCGGAGCGTGTGAAGCTTTTGGAGATAAAGCCCAAGCGGGAGTATGAGGGCGTGGGAGCCAACGGCCATTATTCGGTGTGTACCCATGCCAGGGTAGGATTGCTTGTGGCGGAAAGGCTTAAAGAACTGCTTTAAATTTTTTAGGCGCGGGAGGTGTTTTATGCTGGGAATATCCGAAAACCACCGGTATCTGTTAAAGGATGGCAAATTTTTTCCATATCTTGCAGATACGGCGTGGACTATATTTCAGAGGCTTACCCGTGAAGAGATCGTCTTTTATCTGGATAAGCGGCAGGCCCAGGGCTTTCACGCCATACAGGCTTGCGTTTTATCTGAGTTTGATGGAATCCATACGCCTAGTGTGGACGGGCTGCTGCCCTTTTGCGGCGGGGACGTCACGAAGGGAAACGAACGCTTTTTTGACAAGGTACTGTTTTTTGCCGATGAGTGTGAAAAGCGAAATATGGTTGCGGTTCTGCTGCCCACCTGGGGAGATAAATTCAATCAGAAGTGGGGAATCGGTCCTGAGATTTTTGATGAAGGCAATGCCCGCATTTACGGCAGGTATCTGGCGCAGCTCATAGGCGGAAGAGAAAATGTTATTTTTATGCTGGGTGGCGACCGGCCCATCGAGGCGAAGGGGCAGCGCCGGATCATAGATGCCACGGCGGCGGGAATCCAAGAGGGAGAACGGACGCCTCATCTGATGACCTACCACCCCTGCGGCGAGGCGTCCTCGGCCGATTATTTTGCGGACTGTGATTATATCGATTTTCATTCGGTGCAGTCGGGCCATTCCTTCGGTGGTTTTAAAAGCGAGCTTATGATTGCCGAGACATTGAAAAAAGAGGAAAAGCCCTGCCTTGACGCGGAATCCTTTTATGAGGATTTTCTGATCGCTTTTGATCTTGACTGGCGCTATCGGCTGAACAGTATGGATATCAGCAAGAGGATATACAAAAACCTTATGGTCGGCAGCCTGGGCACTGTGTACGGCCATCAGAGCGTCTGGTGCTTTCGGCCTGCGGTGGACGAGGAATACCCCTACAGCTGGAAGGAAGCCCTGGATCGGCCGACAGCATGGAAGATGGCGCATATGAACCGTCTGTTGTCGCTGGTTGATATTGCGGAAAGCCGCAGCTGTGATCATTGTATCAATGGTCTTGCCAGGGAGAGCGACCGCTTTCTCATGCTTTATGCAGAGAAGCAGACACCTTGTTTTCTGCGGGTAGATGAAAAAATCCGATGGAAGAACAAGGGATTGTGGTTTGATATTGCAAGCGGAGAGGTAAAAGAATGCGAAGCTGCCTGGGGGCAGAAGCTTACCGTCTGCTCGCCCTTTGAGAACGATGGGATATTGATCCTGTATAAAGAGGAATCTAAATAAAAAATATTTTTTAGGAGGAAAAGCAATGAAGTATGAAGAACCGAAGATGGAGGTTGTAACGTTGCTGGAAGCGGATATAATTACGCTGTCTGGTGATGGTGACGGTGGCGATACGGTCAGCAAACTGAGAGAGGGTTGGATGTAATTTTTGTAAGGGAGCATATGTACAGAAAAGATAATACAGGAGGTAAAGTATGAGAAACAGTGTAAGAAGAAACATGAAAAAAATTGCTACCGGATTTTTGGCAACCACGTTGATTTTGGCTGGAGTCTGTTATCTGCCAGTGAATACCCCTAAAGTGTATGCGGCGGATGAGACAGCTATTCACACAGAAAAGCTTAATATTGAAGCTTATGTAGGAGGAGCAGAAAGAGTTGCTCCCAAGCCCCAAAAGGCCGGATATGAAGAATGGGTTTTTGCAGGTTGGTACAGCGATGAAAGCTGCGGAAAAGAGTACGCATTGAAAAAAGAGACAAAAACAGGTGAGGCGTATGCGAAATTTGTGCCGGCAGGGCTTCACAGTGTAAAGTGTCAGACTCTGGCGGATACGACGAGTGATAAAGATATTACCCAGCTTCGCTTGGTGTCTGCAGTGGATAATCTGCAGTATGAAAGCGTGGGATTTGATATCCAGATTGGTGAACACAAAATCCATTATGAAAGTCAAAAGGTATGTAAAGAGATAAAAGTGACGGAGACCAGCAACAGCAAGGTGGAATTTGGATGTACACCCAAGGATTTCCACGCTATGGCAAACTGGTTTACTACAGTGACAATTATCAACATACAGAAAAATGAGTTTTCCACTGGAATACTTATCAGTCCTTTCTGGACAACATTGGATGGCACCAGAGTATACGGCGTGAGCCGGTATGCCAGAGTGGAGGACAGCTACCTGAATATCGTAAATGTACCAGTAAGACTGTATTCTGATGAACAGGTGGCAGCAGGCTATCTGGAAGTGGGCTATGACAAGGCAAAGTTTAAGTATGCGGGTTATGATGCAGGAACGGTATTTGAAGAGATGGAGGCGGCGGACGGAAACAGCGTTGTTCGTCTAGTGGGAAATGTGAAAGATATCAAAAGTAATGTCACCGCCGATGGAATGTATGTGAATCTTCGATTCCAAAAAGTGGAAGGCGCCACTTTAGGAACTGCGGAAACCTTTACCGTTTCCGGAGAGCAGTTTTCCGATATCAATGAAAATCTTGTTTACGAAGATGGCAATACGTTCAATGTTTTCGATGTAGTATACAAGAATATAACCCCGAAGCAATAACAGTGTTCGGAACCTGGCCTTCCTGATGGATGCCAGATGACAACATCCCCGTAAGAATCAGGGGCGATTAGCCTTTTATTGATTCTTGCGGGGATATTTTTGTCCCAAATTCTCAATATTTTGACAGATTCTGCATATAGTAGGTATTCCGATACTGGGAAGGCGACATATTGTATTTTCGCTTGAAGAGGCGCATGAAATAATATTCGTTTGCGTATCCGCTTTTGTGGGCGACAAGCGAGATGGGATCGTTGCTGTTGAGCAATTGCTGCTCGGCTATTTTCAGCCGGACGTCGTTGATGTAACCGGTGATGGTTGTACCGGTGTGCTGCTGAAAGAGCCGAACCAGATATTTGGGGTTGTAGTCAAACATTTCCGCCAGACTTGCGCTGGAGAGATTCTCACGGTAATTACCCTTGATATAGGCGGTGATTTCCTCAAAACGCCGATCCTTGTGAGCGGGTTGCTGCTGCCAGGAGGAGAGCTTCGTCTGGAGCTGCAGCTCTAACAAAATGGTGGTGGCCAGATAATTGTTGAAATCAGACCGTCCTTCATCAAAGAAATTGTGAATGAGCTGGTTGACCAGAATGATAAAGTTTTCTGTGTGCTGCAGCCGAAACTGGGAGGGAAACAGCAAGCCCTCGTATTGCCCTGCCTGGGCACAGCCTTCCGCAAA
>CABQGZ010000003.1 GCA_902463835.1 uncultured Lachnospiraceae bacterium | reverse complement strand
CATAAGAAAGCTCTTGATACTCTCCCTCTGTCGGCTGTACTTAAGCATATCGTCCCTCCTCTATAATGATAATGATAATTATTACTGTTATAGAATACTACATATCATACGATTTGTCAATATGCGATTGAGATTTAATTTCGGCCATGTTGCGCAATCAGCCCTTCTGCAAGTACCTGGCCACCTCCTCATTGGTGGCATACCAGATATCCTCTCTGCCGCTCAGTCGCTCCAGCAGCTCCTCAAAGCCATCCCAGCTAAAAGCATGCTCTCTGCGGGTCAGCTCATAAGAATGTCCATAGATATACAGCAGCCCAGGATCTGTCCCTTCATAATTCAGAAATTCCTCCGCAATTCGCAGAATATCCGGGTCGTCATACTTGCAGGTGGGATGCCAGGCCAGCAGCTGCTCAGGAAGATCAAAGCGGTGGGTGCATTCTATGGTTCGCGCGTACAGGATTCCCAGCTTGCCCAGTTCCTGGATGAGCTCTTCGGTATAATGTCCTCCGGGATAGGCCATGCCTGTCACAGAGTATCCGCATAAGTCGGAGAGATATTTTGCCGACGCCACAACGGTGTGCTCCAGATCTCCCGGGGAGCAGCGGTGATTGGCGGTGTGGGTTGCGACCTCCATGCCGGCGTAGGTGCTCTTTATCTCTTGGGGGGAGACACGTTCCACGGTGGTATCCTCCCCATAACGGTGGAAGTCGCACCGGAAGGACAGCTGGTCGGAGAGCAGAAAAAACGTGGATTTCATGCCGTATTTCCGGAAGAGATCGCACAGTCTGCGGTCGTGTATTTCGCAGTCATCGAATCCAAAGGTTAAAATCTTATTTTTCACAGGTTTGTTTTGATACAATTTTTCCATCCTCCCATACAATGTCGATTGTAGTGTGTGCGGATAAATGATATCCGTATAATGCGCCCTTGTTCCAGGCGGAGGGCAAGGCTGGCAAGAGCTGCAGGCTGTCCTCAGTCTTCTTGCACTGAGCAGCTTTGCAGGCCGCGTTATTGGATAGCGATATTTGGCAGCCGGTATCTTTACACAAAGAAGAACCACCATCCGTCCCCTGCACCAGCATCTCCAGGATACCGCGGCAGGCTCCGAAATTCCCGTCAATCTGGAAGGGCGGATGGGCACACAGCAGATTGCTGTAGGTGCCTCCGGCCTGGCTGCGGTCTGCCGCCGCGTCGACGGGCTGCAGGTAGCGGTCCAGCAGCTTTAACGCCCGGTCTCCGTCTCCCAGTCTGGCCCAGAGATTGATCTTCCAGGCGATGCTCCAGCCGGTACTTTCATCCCCGCGCTTTTCCAGGGTATTCCTGCATGCCTCCATCAGCGCTGGCGTGTCCGCACTGATCTGACGGGAAGGGAACAGCCCGTAGAGATGGGACACATGGCGGTGGTGTGTATCCCATTCGGCATGCTCCTGATACCATTCGTTGAGGGTGCCGTCGGAGGCGATGGAATAAGGATAGAGCCGGGGCAATGCTTCCTGGTAGGGGGAAGCATCCTGCCCAAGGATTCCGGCGGCTTCTGTCACAGCCCCAAATACATCCCGCACGATGGCCATGGACATGGTGGCTGTGAGATCAAGGGGACTGATCTCATCTGCTTTGTCCGGATCCATCCGGTAATTGTTTTCCGGCGAGGTGGAGGGGCAGAGGATCAAGTATCCGTCCTTTTCCATCAGAAGAGCCCGGTAAAAATCTGCCGCGTCCTTCAGGATGGGATAGAACCGCTCCAGGAACGAAAGATTCCTGGTATAACGGTAATAGTCCATAGCCATGGCGCACAGCCAGCCGCTGGACATGGGGAAAAAGCCCCACTGACAACTGCCGGGCAGCAGATTGGTGCTGGGGTAGGAGGTGCGCCACAGATCCGTGGCGTGGTGGGATACAAAGCCAGGCGCGCCGTAGTATTGGACGGCCGTCTTCTGTCCTGCCGTATGCAGCTCTTCGATCATGCGAAGCAGCGGCTCATAGCATTCCTCAAGCCCGGCGGCAAGGGTGGGCCAGTAATTCATCTCCGTGTTGATGTTCAAGGTGTAGTTGGAGGACCATGGCGGAATCAGGTGGTTGTTCCAGATTCCCTGCAGGTTCATGGGCTGGGTGCCCGGGCGGGAGGCGGCAATGGTCAGATACCTTCCATAGTGAAACAGCAGGGCGTACAGCGCCGGATCCGGCTCTCCATTGGCATGACGGATAAGCCGCTCATCGGTGGGGAGCGGGCTGACCTCACTTGTGCCCAGATCCAGCTCTGTGCGGCGGTACAGCCGCTGATGCTCAGCGATCGCTTCTGCTAAAATGGAGTCGAACCCCAGCTTGGCGGCGGTCATCAGATCCTGCCTGCATGCATCCATGTATTCCAGCTCCTCCAAAACGGGATGACGGAAGGGACCGTTGAAGCTGGTGCGAATCGCCACATAGAGGACGGCCTCGTCCGCGTCGATCACCTGTATCTGATCCTGCGCTTGCCGGATGCATCCGCCCTTTGCTTCTATATATAAGCCTGCCCGGTATGCAACGCCCTTTTCGGAATCCTTCTGCCCGTAGAATTTTGCTTCCGGGGAATTGTAGGTTGCCTTGGGAGCCGCTTTGCAGACGGGGCAGTTTCCAGTGATAAAGCAAATGTCCGAGACCCGGATATCTGTACCGTCAGCAGCATCGGCCAGGGATGTCTGTGAAGAGACGGATTTTACGGTATCCGTAGTACGCACACAGGGCATAGCGCCCACCAGAGATGCCTGGAAGGATACAGAAGCCGGTGTGTCAGCGGTAATCTGCATGGCCAGCACCTGATGTGGAACGCTTGCAACAGTCTTTCGGGTAAAGTATACGTCGTCCATTTTATAGGAGACCGTGTGCAGGGAAGTGTCCAGCCGGAGCTCTCGGCGGTATTTCTTTACAGGCGTTTCGCCGGGCTGTCCATGCAACATCTCCACCCACAGCGTCCCCAGGGGCAGATACATCTGCACCAGCGCATCTCCGAAGGACTGCTCCAGCAGCTCCTGGGCATCCTTGCATCTTCCCTTTAGCACAGCATCCTTGGCTTTCTCATAGATACCGCTGTATTCTCCTGTGGAGAAATAGGGCTGCCCGCTCCACAGGGTATCTTCATTGAGATCAATTTGTTCCCGAGCCGGATCGCCGTAGATCATCCCTCCAATCCGGCCGTTTCCCACGGGAAGGGCTTCGTTCCAGTTTTTGGCCGCCTGCCGATACCACAGACGGTGCGCATCCTTTGAACCTCTCATAATGATAGAATTCCTTTCCTCTGATTATCTTATTTCCATTATCCGGCAATCTTTCGCACCTTTCAAACCCTTTTTTCTCTGATTTGTTTCGTTTTGTTCGAACCCGGTCCGGATCGGTTGAAACATTCATTTTTTTATGATATTTTGGCATTAATTAAAATCGAGGAGGTTCGAAATGAAAAAATTAGTTTCAATCGTATTGTCGCTTGTCATGGCGGCGATTCTGGCTGTGCCAGCTTCTATGGAGGTGAAGGCGGCAAGCTACAGCGGAAGCGGAACCAAGTCCGATCCCTATCTTGTCACCAACGCGGAGCAGCTTCAGGGAATGAGGGATAACCCCAATGCCCATTACCGGTTGATGGACACCATCGATCTTAGCGGTGTTGATTTCAAGCCCATCGGCCGTCTGGACGCCCCTTTCACGGGAAGCTTTGTCTGCCAGCTGAATGGAGATAAGACGCCAAAGTATGTGATCAAGAATCTCAATCAGACAATCGGGGAGAGCGCATATGCCGCAGAGAACAAAAACAAATGGGAAGGCGGTCTCTTTGGCGCCACCAGCGGAGCATCCATCTCCGGAATCTACATTCTGAATGCAAACGTCACAAATAATAACTTTGGAGATAATACCGGCGGTGTTGCCTGGGGCAACTATAAACCGGGAATGGATGAGATGGCTACCGGAATTCTTATTGGCACTGCCAAGAATACCAGCGTATCCAATTGTGGAACAAGCGGAAACGCTGGCGGAAAGCCCAATAATCTGGGCGGTCTTATCGGAAGCGCGGAATCCTGCAAGATCAAGAACTGCTACAGTACAGCAGATGCCGTAACCATCGGCTGCTGGAATGTAGGCGGGCTGATCGGTATGGCAAAGAACTGCAACATCAGCTCCTGCTTCGCCACTGGAAATGTACAGGGCGGACAGAGCTCAGCAGCCAGCTTCATCGGCGCGGTTTGCGGCTCCACCACCATTGCGGACTGTTACGCAACCGGTTCTGCGGGATGTGCCAAGGAGGACGCCACCAACTTTGTGACCTGCCGTGAGAGTACAGGCTCCAGAATGAAAAATTGCTATGCTACCGGTTCTGTTACCAGCGCGATGAATGTCAGCAAGTGGGGAAGCTACAATGTTTCCAACTGCTTTAATACGAGCGGCGACAGCATGCCGGATTTTACGGCCACAGATATGGGAACTATCAAGGGTACCTTAAACGGCGGCAACTGGGATGCCTCCGGCAATACGCCCAGACTGGTGAGCATCGGTATCGCGGATGCAGGCGCATACCAGCCGGGAATGGGCGGCGGCAACACCGGCAATGACGGACAGACCGGGCAGCCTGGCAATGAAGGCGGCAACGGAACCACCCAGACGCCGGGAGACGGTGATGGCGCAGCACAGGAGCCCACCGTATCTGCCGCAGCTACCGAAGTGGCAGCAATGATAGAGGCTCTGCCGGATCCGGAAGACGCAAGCGGTATTACACTGGATCTGAAGGCGGATGTAATGAAAGCATACAGCGCCTATGAGGCCTTGAGCACAGGCGAAAAGGATGACTTTGACAGCGAACTGGCTTCCAAATTATACAACGTACGTTATAAGGTTTCCCTTCTGCTGGTGAACGATATGATCACACGGGTAAAAGCACTGCCGGAGGTGGAAGAGCTTACCGGGGATCAGGTGGAAGGAATTTTGGCAATCTGGGATGACTACAGCTTTATCGATGCGGAGATCAAGGCGGAGATAGATGCTGAGTATGTGAAAAAGATTGAAGACGCATATGCCTTTGCGAAGGAATTGCAGAATACAGATTCTGTGGACGTGGAAGTGGGCGATACATTCACCATGTGGCAGATTATCGTGATCAGTATCTGCGGTCTGCTTGTACTCTCCGGTGTGATATTCAATATCGTGTCCTTTGTAGGATTGTCACGCAAAATAAAGCGCGGGAATGTTGGAAAAGAAGAAACAAAGAATTAGAGAGTGATGAGATACATGAATAAAAGTGTGAGAAGAAGAGAGCTGATAAAAAAGAATATCCCGCTGATCCTGATGTCACTGCCGGCGTTGATCGTCCTGATCATGTTCAATTATGTGCCTATGTTCGGACTGGTGCTGGCCTTTGAGGATTTTAATTATGCGGATGGCATTTTCGGCAGTCCCTGGTTGGGGCTTGAGAATTTCAAGTACATATTTGCCAGCGGCGACATTGTGCGTACCATCGGAAATACCGTTGCTTACCACGTGGCGCAGACGGTGCTGATTGTTGTTGTAAGTATTGCGCTGGCGGTATTGCTCTTCTTTGTAAAATCAAAAAGGGCGTCCAGGTTCTACCAAAAGAATATTATTGTGCCGTATTTGCTGTCCTATGTAATTATATCCTACATTGTGAATATCTTCCTGAACAGCGAATATGGCCTTGTGAACCGGCTGCTGGAGCATTTCGGCGGGGAGACGGTGTCCTGGTATACTACGCCGGGCTATTGGCCCTTCCTGCTGGTGATGATTCAGATATGGTTCGGTGCGGGAATCAAATCCATTTATTACTACGGCGCGCTGATGAACATTGACGAATCCCTGTTTGAGGCGGCTGATCTGGATGGGGCGTCCAGGTGGTGGAAGATCCGGAAGGTGATGCTGCCGTCCATTACGCCCACCATCTGCATCTTCCTGATCCTGGATCTGGGCAAGATACTGGAATCTCCGTTCGGTCTGTTCTATTCCGTTCCGATGGATTCCTCGGCACTTTATTCTGTTACGGATGTGTTGTCCACCTACACATATCGCGGCTTGATGAGTGCGGATATCGGTACTACCACGGCGCTGGGACTGTTCACCGGAGTTGTGACCACCATTGCAACGCTGCTTGTGAATGCCGTAGTTAAGAAGATTGATCCGGATAGTTCGTTATTGTAAGGGGGAATAGACAGATGTTTAAGAAAAAAAGAAAAATAAATGCATTCACCTGTGTGAATCATTTGATTTTTATCATATTGTCCTTTGTATCGCTGTTCCCGGTATGGCTGATCATAGCGAACGCATTTTCTTCCGAGGCGGATATCCAGCAGTTCGGATATGCGGTTTACCCTCTTCATGCATCTGTGGAGGCCTTTCGATATATCTTTAAAGAGCCGTCCCAGCTGCTGTATTCTACCTTTGCAACGGTGGTATATTCCTTTGGCCAGACCTTTTTCAGCGTACTGATACAGGCGCTTCTGGGATATGCTCTCTCGCGAAAGGAATTTGTATTAAAGAAATTTATCAATGTCCTGCTGCTGATTACCATGTTTTTCAATGCAGGTCTGATTCCTACCTATATGGTGAGAACACAGCTTTACCATCTGGAGAATTCGTGGCTGGTCTACCTGGTTCCGGCTGTGTCCGGCTTCTCGGTGTTCCTGTTCCGCTCCTTCTTTCAACAGGTTCCGCAATCCATTGTGGAGAGCGCGGAGATCGACGGAGCGTCCCAGATGCAGCTGTTCTTACGGATATCCGTGCCTCTTACAAAGGTGCTGTTTGCCACCCAGTTCTTCCTGGGCGTAAGGGGGCTTTGGACGGACTTTACCACCAGCATGTACTATATCTCAGATTCGCGTATGTATACCCTGGAGTATTACATACAGCTGATATCCAAGGATGCTGAGGTGATGAAACAAAATTTACTGATTATGGGAATGAAGGCGTCAGAGATCCCTACGGAGACCATGAAGTTTGCGCTGGTGCTTCTGACCGTAATACCGATGTTGTTGATCTTCCCGTTCTTCCAGAAGTTCTTCTCCAAAGGGCTGACGGTAGGAGCGGTCAAAGGGTAACAGAAAATAATGATTAAGGAGGTTGTTTGAGATGAAAAAAGTTTTAAGTTTCCTGTTGATACTGGCGATGGCTACCACCGCGCTGACCGGCTGTGGGAGCAAAGAAGGCGGAACCGGCAAAGATGATCCGGATCAGGAAGTCACCCTGGTGATCGCCATTCCGGCGGCGGAGCAGAAGGACACAGTCAAGGTTGTGAATGAGATTAATAAGAAGCTGGAAACACTTCTGCCGAATACCAAGGTGGAGTTTTTGATGGATGCCAGCATGGCAGAGAAGTGGCCCTTGTGGATGTCTACACAGAAGCCTATTGATATAGCTCACTCCGGCTATGTGGCAGTGTTAGAAGAGGAAGTGTCCAAGAAGTCCTACAAGGGACTGAATGACCTGGTGAAGGAATACGGTTCCAATATCCAGAAGCTTCAGAAGGAATACTGGTACTCTTATGACAACGCCACCATTCAGGGTGAACTCTATGCCATCCCGAATATTCAGTATCACGTGAACAACAGCGCTGCCCTGAAGATATTCAAAGAGGTAGTGCCCTATATTGACATGCAGGCACTGAAGGATGAAGCATGGTCTTCCGATAAGACCACGGCTAATTTCTGGTCTATTCTCACCGCTGGTCTTGAGAAAGCGGAGGCCGCGGGCGTGAGCTGCCAATCCATTGCCAGCCTGACACTGCTTGAAATCGCAAAACGGGGATATAACTTTGTGGGTGGGAAAAATTCCGGATTCTGTTATGACAATTCTGACAGTGGTCAGATCATTGACTTCTATGCTACGGATGAATTCAAGTATTTGTGCGACTTTATGAAGAACGCGGCTGCGAAGGGCTGGGTATCCAAGGACATTCTGACCGGACAGTGGTCGGATAAGCTGTATGGTACGCTGGGAAGCTATATCAACGCGGATGCACAGACCGGCATCATCAAAGGCGCAGATACTGAGACCACCGATACGCTTATTCTGGATAATCCGGACACCAAGAAGGTGGTAACCAACATTGGAGAGAATAAGAGCTACTGGTCCATTCCCTTCACGTCAGAGCACCCGGAACGCGCCATGCAGTTTCTGGATCTGATCAATTCCCAGGAGGGCGAGGAGATCATTAATCTGATGGCCTACGGGATCAAGGACGAGCATTATGAGGTGCTGGATCAGGAAAAGGGAAATATCAAAGCCTTTGAATACAACGGACAGGGCAGCGCTTCTGTCTCCTACGGTCTTCCCAACTGGATGGTAGCCAATATGATGCAGGGGCTGTACAACGTAGCGCCCTACACCGATGCCAATAAGGAATACGCCAAGAAAGTGTACCTGGAAGATTACAACAAGATGGAGAAGCATGTTCTGTATGGCTGTAATTTCGATCTGAGTACCATCAATTCAAAGCTGAATCAGATTATCAAGAATAACACGGAATACGTGGAGAGCATCTACAGCGGCGTCGTGGCTGATGGGGATAAGATGGTAACGGAATTGAACGACAAGAATAAGAATGCAGGATATGAGGACGTCATGAAAGAATTGCAGAAGCAGGCAGACGAATTTAAGGCCTCAAAATAATGTAATGGAACGGTGGGAAAGGAGGAAATAATGAAACATTTAAGAAAAGTACGCGGCCTGGTATGGATGTTGATTCTTAGCATGATTCTTTCCGTGTGTACCGTGCCGACCAGTGTTTTGGCGGCTGGTACGCCGGCGATCGAGATGTCTTTTGACAAGACGTCCTATGTATACGGCGGTGAAGTGCTGCTGACACTGAGAATGACAGAAGCGGCGGGTATTGCAGCCCTTCAGGTGGATATCGACATGGAGGGAAATACCTTTGTGCTGGAGAAGCTGGAGATACTTGACCCAAGTCTGGAAGGGGCAATGGCCGGGACAAAAGGCAATCGGTTGTCCGTGAACTGGATTGCAGGGGGACTCTCCGATGTGTCTGTACAGCCGGGAGATGTTTTCCGTCTGCGGATGCGGGTGCGGGAGACGGCCGCCAGCGGAAACAAAATGTTTTCTGTAAGCAATATCGAAGCATACAACAGCAAGATGGATGCAGTGGCGGTAGAGAAAGGAAAAAATACCTCTGTGGAGGTGAAGGCAGCAGCAAAATCCCAGAATGTGATCAACGCGGAAAATGAGATTGCAAAAATCAATCTGGATGCGATCACCACTTCCAAGGAGAGCCTGGATCTGATCACCAATGCCCAGCAGGCGTTCAGCCGATGCAGTGCCGCGGAGAAAAAGCAGGTCTCTAACGCAGATGTTCTTAACGCAGCGGTGAAAAAATACAACGCGCTGAAGGAAGAGGAGGCAAAAGCCGATGCGGAGGCGAAGATACAGCAGGAGCTGGCTGATTATCGAAATAATTACTATAATGAATTCGCTTCCACGACACCGGAGACCGTGAAGCTGGCGGACAAGGCCGGCATCACAGCGGCCATCAAGGAATATACGAAGAAATCATCCTATGTCCGCAGTCTTCTGAAACCGGAATACGATCATCTGAAGGAGCTGGAGGCAGCGGTCAAGGTGCTGGAGGAAAAGGCTTCCGCGGAAAGCTACGCAGATACCTTTGTGCCGGTATTCCTGGAAAATAATAAGGATATTCTGAATATGCCGGTAGATTCCATCACCTATGAGGATGAGAATGTATTCGGCCAGCTGCAGAGCAAGATTGCCGACGCCATAGATTTTCATAACACCATATTGAATGATGTGGGGCGCGGCAGAGTGACAAAGGAATATCAGCATCTCCTTGCACTGGCAGAAAAATGTGAGGAGATCGCGGTTGAGAATACACCGGATACACCGGGAGTGACGGCGGCATACAACGGGTTCCGTGACAAGTACATGGATCTGTTGATGAAGAGCCCGGATGAAGTGACAATGGAGGATCTTGACGCCATCAACAGCGCCATCAGTGAGATCAAGAACATGAAGCCTGCTGTAAGCGGAAAGCTCCTGAACGAATATGAATATCTGATGGAACTGCTGAGTACCTTAAATGGTACTGGCGCTGGGGATAACTGGCCGGATGACAACTGGCCGGATGATAACTGGTCGGAGCTGCCGGGAGATGATGTGACAGTTCCGGGCGAGGTGGTTACGCCGCCGAATGGATTATCACCTGGCGGAGATTCGAACCAAAATGGAGAAAATTCTAAGAATGACGGCAGAAAGACAAAAGTGAACGTGACCGTAGGAGATGCCTTTGCCATCATTTTGCTGGTAATGCTTCTGACAACGGTACTGTTATACTTGATTCCTACGATTGTAAAGTTCATTTTGAAAAAGAAACAGGAGAGGAGGGCGAAATATGGCACGGAAAGCTAAAAAGATCATAGGTATCGCTTCGCTGGCCCTTGCGACGGTTCTTGCAGTGGGAACCTTTGCCATTCGCGCGAAGGCATTTGACGTAATTTATGAGGAGAAGTCGCCGGCATTTAAGGTGGCGAACTATGCGGGAACACCGCTCTCCCAGAACTATAAGCCCAAGGGAGAGATACTGTATGATGGAAGCCTGGAATATAAGGAAAATGTATCGAAATATTCCATTCGTACCAACGCCTTTGTATGGTGGGAGTATGATGACAACCTGACCTTTGCGTACAACAAATATAAATTGTCTTACGGTGACCAGAGCCGGCTCACGGTGCAGGGAACCTTTGAGCGGCAGGTGGTAGAGACAGAAGGAAAGGATCTCCACCCCAACGCATCGATCGGCGTTGGAATCCGTGGAACAGATGACAAGGGATCGAATGGTGTGTACCTTCACATGCGTGACAGTGTGATCATGGTGGTATACCGTGACAAGGCTAATAACGTATGTAAACCCACAGAGCAGTATACGATCACACAGTATCCGGTACAGCTGAAGCTGGAAAAGGCAGGAAACCTGTTTACACCCAGCTTCAAGTGCGGAAACGATAAATGGGTGAAGATGAAGCCTATCGCAGTTGTAATGGGCGAGGATGTGTATGCCGGCGTGGCGGCTCACAGTACGGATCAGGAGACCACCATCCGCTGTGATTTTACTGATTACAGTGTTGTGGTAGAGGGACCGGACGGTTCTACTTATGATCCGGGCGAAGGCGATGGAGACGACGGAGATGATGACCCTAAGGATGAACCGGCGGTAAGACCGGATCCGGAAGTGACGGAGGGCATCCTGTTCCGCGAGACCTTTACGGATGGAAGCCTGGTAAATAAAGATCCGGATGATGCGGTGAGCAATCCCATCTGGACCAATGATTATTCCATTGACGGCGAGGTACAGAACGCCATGTTCGAGGTGGAGGACGGCAATCAATACTGGAGGCGTAACTTCTCCACCGGCACGTATTTCTTCCCCAATCAGAAATGGGCGGATTACGCTACCTCCTTTGACCTGAAGTTCGGGCCAAACAATGATTTTGCCAAGAATTATACGGTGGATCTGTATGTCCGCTTCAAGGCGAACCGTCAGTCCGGATTTTACGGATATCTGGTGTCCCTGGAGGGCGGAAACGCCATCAATATCTATAAGATCGCAAGTATTGATAACCCCAAGGGCGGAACCCGGGTGGCCACTGCAAAATATGAGTATGTGTCAGACCAATGGCATACCTGGAGAGTGGAGGCCTTTGACAATACCATTTCGGTGTATTGCGATGACGGTGCGACCCCGCTTTTGACCTATACGGATCAGGGCGATCGCAATACGGCAGTCATCGGCCTTGGCGGAATCGGTTTCGGAACAAGCGACTGCGATGTGATGGTAGATAATATCGTTGTCCGCAAGCTGGAGGATCTCTTCGGAGGCGATTGGGACAACAAGATCGGCGGCAACTGGGAGGATCCCATACCGGATTACATCCAGGACTACAGCAGCAAGATCGAATAGACAGACGAAGAAAGGAGTGCGGAAATGAGAAAATCTTTTCGAATAAAAAAGCCTTTGGCGTTGATTTTATCGCTGGTACTGCTGTTCGGCTGTTTTGAGGGAATATCCTTTGTATCGGCTGCAGGCGAAGTGTTTTCTTATACGGATTTTGAAGGCAAGAGCAGTCCCTTTACCTACAATGGAAAAGCGGGGATGTCAAACGGACAGTTCTATACCTCCGGTGGGAATACTTCACTGGTATTGAATGACGGCGGAAATAACAAGCTGCCCCAGAGATTGCCGGACGGTTATCTGACCGGAAGCGCAATGACCACTGACAGCGGCGGGCAGAAATTTGGTTATGTTGTAGGCGGCGAGGGTTTTCGCCCCACACAGGTTTCCTTCCAGTTCAAGCCGGTGGGAAGAGCCAGCAACACACATCTGATGATCTATCCTTTGACCTACACCGGAGCCCACAGCTCTTCTTTGGTAAAGCAGGCGATGGTCATGGATGTGATGCTCAGCAGCAGCAAAAAGCAGATTGCATGGTCCAGTTCTTACAACGGACTTGTTCTGCCCAACAAGAATACAGGTACGATAGATGTCTTTACGGATATTACAGATAAGAGTATGGACAATGCAGCGTTCACCTTTGGAGATACATTGCTCAATGTAACGGGAACAGAGGAGGGAAATGCAGCAAATGTAGCGTTGATCGACACATCAAAATGGTATCGGATGGAAGTCAATTATACATGGGATGATGACAACCATCGGGTGAAGGTCGATGCAGCGGTGATTGACGGAGAGACGGCGCACCACAATACATTTACAGTGGCATATGATCCGGAGCTGATCGAGCAGATGTACTATTTTGGAATTACCTGTGACAATGATTCCAACCTGTTCTTTATGGACAATCTTGCTTACTGTTCGGAGAATCCCAAGACAGGAGAGGTGTCTGCACCGGATTACACGGCTTCCTTCCATGAAAAGTACGATGGGCTGCTTGCGAAAACGGTGGAGGAGATTACTCTGGCGGATGAATCAGCTATTAAGAACGCGCTGGCAGATTATGAACTCTACGATGCTGCCAACAAAGCGTTGTTGAGAGAAGAAAAGGCCAAGCTGGATCAATTTCTGGCGCGTATTGAGGAATTGAAGGCAGGAAGTACTTTGGATGAGTATCAGGAGTATCTGGAGAAGCACAAAGCAGCCCTTGCCATTCTGGAATCCACGGTAAGGATTCAGGATGAGGCAAAGATCCAGGCGGCGTTGGAGGATTACCGGGTGTTATCCAATGATACGAAGGAGCTTCTTGGCGAGCAGAAAGATCGCCTGGACAGCCTTATGAAGGTGATCGGGGTCTTAAAGGTGCAGCAGGAGCTGAATTATACACAGCCCACGGTGGCAGAAGGTTTCTTGGGATACCCGAAGAAAACACCGGTAGCAGTGGAGGATTTTGAAGATCCGGATAGTATTAAGATCTGGACAAAAACAGGTATCATTGACAATGCCAATGGAAAGCCGCTGCTCAATAAAGGGGAAGCCTTTGATATGGCCATTGTGGAGGATCCGTCCAATCCGGGCAATCACGTTCTGGGATTGACCGGTATCTATGGCGCGGCGGTACCATACAATTTTGCGCTGCCCGAGCATGCCTCTCTGACCTATGTAAAATATGACCTCACAGAGATAGAGCAGTGCGGCTATGACGGCGGATATGTGCTGTTCCCCGCTTATAAGGATGCGGATAATTATGTGAGAGTGGAATTGGCGCTGGGCGGTGACGGAACCGCAAAATACCGCTGGGGTGGAATGATCAACGGCGTTGCTTATTCCAAGGGCTCCGGATCACAGGGCGTCCTGACGGCGGGGCCGGATTACCACAAGGGCGTCACCGTGGAATTTGACTATACGCCTGCTTCCCTGCAGGTAAATGTGACATTGACTTCCATTGACGTAAACGCCAACAATGAGCATGTGTCCACCTCCTTCTCCTTCAATTATGGAAAGGCGGACTGGTCCTTTGCGTTAGGTTCCCGTTACAATGTGTACGCGCAGAATACAAATAACGCAAAATCTGCCTACTATGATAATCTCTCCGCTACCTTTGTGGAAGGTGACTGGGATGATGACGCAGAGATCTATCAGCCGGTGATCTACTTCGCGGAAAATACGCTTGTGACCGGCGGCGATACAGCCATGATCTATGGGGAAAACCTGGGAGATACTGTGGCGTCCGTAGAGATGGTACAGCTGACAGATACAAACCCCGAGAAGGTGGGCTATATTTTACAGGATCGCTATGACCGGAAGGCAGACTGGGCAAAGTGGACAGGAGCGTCCGATCCGAAAGCCGCATTTCAGGCGGAGGATGAGCCGGTTCAGCTGAAGATCATACAGACCACGGAAAACTGTATCAAGGTGGAGATTCCCACCCAGTTTACAAGAGGCGTATACGCGCTGCGGTTTATTCCTAAGGTATCAGCAGCAGATCCTACTTATATCTATATGAATGCTCCTGTTCTTGATTTTACCGTAGGAAATAACGGCAAGACCGTGGAGGCAGGAAACGATATTCGTGTCATCGGTAAGTCCTTGAGCCTGGCAGCAGAGAATGCGGCAGGTTATGAGGATCCGGCTGAGATTGCAGAGCTGGGTGTGCGCGCGTGGATCAAAGGTGTAAAGGGCTTCAGCAGAGAATGTACCGTATCTGCAGTACAGTCCAGATATTCCGTGTCCGTGCGGATTCCCTCCGATGTGCCGGAGGGCGAATACGAGCTGTATATTTACAATGGCTATGGCGGTGAGACCGCATGGTCAGCTCCTATCGACATTCAGGTGGCAGCTTCCCCCTGGGCGGGACGTTCCGATCGCATATTCAACGTGCTGGATTACGGCGCAGATACCGCGGTGGATGGCAACGATACGCCGGCTCTCATCGCGGCTCTGGAGGCAGCATCCAAGAATCCAGGTGGCGGAACCGTTTACCTGCCGGCAGGCTATTACGTCATTTACTATGCGATTCCACTTCCACAGAATGTGCATCTGATGGGAGACGGAAAAGATGAGACAAGAATTATTTTCAACTATACGCCCTTTGATTTTGGTGAGCTTCCCACAGGAATCTTTATCACAGAGGGAAATGTGGAGATTTCCAACCTAGCTATCTATTCGGTAAGAGAGTTCCCGGTTCTGACCTCCTCCACGCCGAATATCGAGAATGTATACGTGCATGATGCAGCCATCCGCGTACATAAGGATCAGGGTGTATTAGGCCAGGGCGGCGGCGGTAAGCCGTTGAAGGATCCCAGTGGAAAGAGCCTTGAGACCTTGTTCTCACAGGAAAACGAAGGGGAAGGAAAGAAGCTGGCATTCATCTTCAAGCAGAGAGTATCGAACCTGAAGATCACCGATAATATTATCGAGGGCAGCGGATCCTTTATCTTTGCAAGGACAAGCTATTCCGTGATCGCGAACAATGATACCAATGTGACCGTCATGAGAATGAACAAAGTCTACGACGGCGAGAGCAACATTTTTGAAAATAATACGGCACAAGGATATCTGGGCGGAGCCCTGGAAGGAAATGGTATCTACGTTGCCAACAACGAGATGGGAAATGTAAACAGCAATAACCGTGAGATCATCACCACAGACGGTAAGCCCAACTACAGTGCGGACGAGCGCAAGGGTATCATTGAGAAAATCGAGGATACACCGGAAAACGAGCAGGCCTACGGGCTGTCAAGATTTGACAAGGACTGCTGTTACCGTTTTGCGGACGGAACCTCCTACAAGACAGAGAACTTCTGGAAAGAGTCCAATCTGATGGTTACCCAGGGACAGGGTGAACTGCAGCTGAGAAACATTGTATACTCCAAGGACGATCTGATCGTGGTGGACAATCCTTTTGTGGTAGAACCCAACCGGAATTCACGTGTCCAGATCGAGGATGCCCGTCAATGGCTCTACAATGTGAATAATACCTACGTCAATGGCGGTAAGGTTGGTACCTTTGGCGTACAGGTTGGCGCGGTGTATGACGGCAATACCTTCGACAGCTGCCTCGGCTACAATCACGTCAGCCAGGGTGACGGTGTTGTATGGTATGTGTCCATGGTCAACACCATCTACCACAACGGATCCTTCTGGCATACCTCCGGTTCTACGGATGTGACCGGTGAGACCACCAACCATGCAGGAGTAGGCTTTGAATCGCGAAGCGCGGGAAGCAATGGTATATCTGCCATCGTAATGCGTAACATCGAATTGAATAAGGGTGCCAAGTTCATCTTTATCAATCCGTATCGTCTCGGCTTTGGAGATTTCCTGATTGATAACTGCAGCGTGAATGACAGTGAAAATGCAGTGGTATTCGGCGACAATAACGGCGCGGCAATCTCTTTTGAAGGACTCGCTATCACAGGCCTTGCCTGCACCGATGTGAAGACCCCGTATGTGGGCAATTATGAGCCTTTGCTCACAAAACAGAACGATTACAAGTCTCCGGTGATGCTGATTACCGCTGGCGCGGCAGGCGACGGAACGAAAGGCGATGTGAACAATGACGGAGACGTAACCATTATGGATGCATTGCTCATTCGCAAATATCTGGTTGGCGAGGTGGAACTGACGCCCGCAATGAAGGCCAACGCAGATGTGAACGGAGACGGCAATATCACCATCATTGACGCACTGCGGATTCGGCTGTTCCTGGTGGGACAGGCCACACTACAAAAGTAGGGCGACAATACAATAATAATGCAATAATCGCTCAGAGCAGCAACTCAAAAGACCAATGAATTTTGAGTTGTTGCTCTGAAAGATATTGCTCAGATAGAGGGAAATGAAGAAAGAGAAAAGCAAGGAGGAGTTTTTTATGCGCAGAAAGTTTTTGTCAAAAGTTTTGGCAGTTGTGTTAAGTGCAGCGGTATTTTTGCCGTCCTTGACGGGGAACTTTGTGGCTTCTGCTGCCGACAATGACACCATTACGGACACCTTTGACAGTGGTATCGGTAATTGGGATGTTTTAATGGGAGAGGGAGAATTGGACACCTCAGAGGCAGGCGTTATCAGTTTGCCAAAGCACCTTCAGAATGAGCCGCTGGCTTATTGTGGATTGAAAAATTATCCTGATTTGCCAATCAAGAGCGTTACGTTTGATTTGAATGCAAAGCTGCAGGGTGCGACCAATAAGACCATTGGTTGCCGTGAGACAGGTGCGGGACGTATTTATCATGCAGATGTAACAACCAAGACGAATGGTACCTCTCCATCTGTTGTAGGAGATATGACGGTAGATAAAATGACATTAGATGGCCAGGCTCCTGTTAAAAATCAGGCAACAAATTATATGTCTGATCTGCAGACGGGTGGAACCATCACGTTAACTTACACAAAGGATATCATTTATGTAAATGTAAAAAGCAGTGCGGAAACAGGTGATGGATATAGCTTCAGAATCACATCGACGGATCCTGACATTGATTTTACTGCTACAAAGAGAGTTGCTTTGGCACATATGGGTCAGCCCTCCCAAGGGACTTCCTGGATAAAAGTTGATTCCGCATCCTTTACTTTCGATGGTCAGTTGGAAGAAGTAGATCCTCAGAAAGAAGCAGATGCTTACAAAGCAGCTCATGCAGAGATTCTGGCAAAGAATGCAGATACCGTAGCTGTATTTGACAAAGCAGCTGTAGATGCAGCCCTGCTTGCTTTTGAAGGCTTAAGCGAAGAAGTAAAAGCGCTTCTTACTGCTGAGAAAGCAAACCTTGATGCGATGAAAGCTAAGATTAACGATATGTCACAGGCAACCGGCGGATACTTCGAGGATGATTTCGAAGCAGGCGCAGACAACTGGGAAGCTGTGAAAGAGCCCGGTGAAGGCTGGGGCGTGGTAGACAACCCGAACAAGACAGAATTAAACACCAGTAATAAAGTATTTTTACCGATGTCTATTCCGAATCCTGCAAATCCCAACAATCCCTGGCAGGGCGGATGGAGCTTTGCAGCGAATGGTGAAGAAGGACACTTCCCTGTTTTTGCTTTGAAGGACGGCATTTTACCGGAAGGCCAGAAGATCGCTTCTGTCAGCGGTGATCTGTACGCAGTAGGCGGAGGCTGGAACTCCTCGATTATGCTGATTTACTGGTACAAAGATGCTGCAAACTATAAGGCAATCTGTATTCAGAGGGAGCCTGCTCCGGATACACATGGTAATAAGACAAATATAAGTAATGGATATGCAGTTCGTAGAGTTGTATATTCCAGTACTACAGATGCTTATGAGGCAAACGCAATAAAGCCGACTTCTGTATATAACACTGCCGCAGGCTCCAATTTCTCTAACATACCTTCCGATCCTACAGAATGGACACATTTTGTATTTGATTATGCCGAGGATGGAAGCTATTGTACCTTTACTTTGATGGATGCGTATGGGAATGCAGAAACCTTTATGTTGGATCAGGATGCACCCAATGGACAGAAAAAAGAAGAAGTGGTAGATTTGACCGACGGTCAGTTTGCAATCAGTACATTGGCATTTCCGAAGGCATCTCAGCAGTGGTCCTATATTGATAATATCAGCTTCAACTTTGCAGGCTCTGCAAAGGATGCTGCAGAAACCTTTAAGGCAGAGTATGCCAAGGTTATCAATATGGATATAACCAGGGTAATCCCGGAAAATAAAGTAAATGTTGAAAAAGCGCTTTTGGCATACAACGCATTAAGTGCAGATGCTAAGGCATTTTTAACCGTAGAAGAAGGAAAATTAAACGCTGTATCCGCAGCAGTGAATGCCTGGACCGGCGATCTGGCGGCAAGCTTTAAGACCATTCATGCAAATGCTTTGGCTGGAAGCAGCGATCGTGCGGTATTAGAAGCAGCATGGAATGTATTGCTGAGACTTCCGGCAGCAACGCAGGTAGCTTTAAAAGCTGAAAAAGCTACTCTGCAGAGTGCATTGGCTTCTATGGCAGGAACCGGTACGAAGAAACCGATCGAAATTGCTTGTGTAGGTGACAGTATCACCCAGGGATCAGGAGCAGCAAATGCAAAATCAGATAACTGGCCGGTACAGCTGGGTGAGATGCTTGGCAGTGATTTCGTAGTAAGAAACTACGGCGTAGCCGGAATTCAGACCGTACATATTTATGATCAGGAAATTCCGCAGATGGGCCCGCAGGGTGGTAATAACCTTCAGCTTGAAAATACCCGAACCGATGCATGGGCAAACAGCCATGTTACTCAGGCAGATGTTGTAATCGTTATGCTGGGAACCAATGATGCAGGTAAGGTATGTGGAACGAATCTGAGTGATGAAGTGAAAGCAGCAGCAAAGCAGACTTATAAGGAAGCTATGAAGGCGTTGGTTCGTTCTTATCAGGCGCTTCCGTCCTCTCCGGCTGTTGTGATTGCAACCTCTCCGGTGAGAAGATTGCCGGAAGGCGCCGACCTGAAGCTTACCAACGCTTACTATGCACAGGAAGGTATGTATGAAGTTCAGAAAGAACTGATTGCAGAACTGGGACTTCCCTCCATTGACATTTATGCAATGACCAAGGCATGGGAGACAGAAGGAACCACCGATCAATATTTCAATACAGACAGCTTACACTTTGTAAGAGACGGATACACCGAATTCGCAAAAGCATTCAAAGCATACATTGACGAGAACCTCAAGGTTGGCTTCCAGACCGACAACGGTGGTCTGACCTATGTGTATTTTGCGGAAAACCCTGTGGAGTATGATGTATCAGAATACAGAGCGAATGGTACTTATACTTATCCGGAAAGAGAGGGTGTGGTTTTTGCAGGTTGGTATACCGATCCGGATTATACAACACCTCTCGGGGAGAATGTGACAGAGGGAAAAGCATATGCTAAATTTGTGAATGCCAATGTGTTGACGGTTAAAGCGCAGATTTCAGCAGGGACAGACGCCACCAGCGAAAAAACAAACCTTCGCCTTGTTACAACCGTGGATAACACAATGTATCGAAATGTGGGATTCTCGATCATGTTAGACAACAACTCTATCGGGGACGACAGAGTATCCACCAAGGTATATCGTCAGCTTACAGCCCGGGCGAATGGGGAAGAGATAACATATTCTCCGAAAGAATTTTCCGATGAATCGGGCTATTTTATGACGTATCGGTTTACCGATATTCCCAATGATATTTTTGGGAAGGAGTTTAAGGTCACGCCTGTATGGACGACATTGGATGGAACGAGAGTTACAGGAACTATCAGGACATTTTGTATCAGCGACAGCTGGACTGCTCCGGCAGTCCAGGGAGAATAGGAGGAAAAGAACATGAATTGGAAGCAAGAGATTTATGAAACTCCTATTATGGAGAAGGTTTCATATGACAATCAGGATGTTATTACGCTGTCAGGATATGACAATCTTGATATAGGCAGCGAGAATGAGGATGGGGAAAAATGGGGCGGGCTTTTTTAGGAACCATTGTTTGAACATCTAAAAGATATACAGTTTTAGGCCATCGGCATACCAGTCCGGTGGCCTTTTTGCGAAGCAGCCTGCATCATTTCTTTACAAGTAATTCAGTAGAATGCGGCAGTATGCCGTGAAATCCCAAACATAGTTTAAAAATGAAATCCTGGAATCAGGCGGATTGACTGGGATGTAAAGATGTCAATTTCAAACCTATCGAATTCGATAGGTTTAAAGTAGCATCCAGAGATGGAGGATCGGGAGATTCTTTCACAGTATCAGGAAGCGAGATAATTATTGACCGGATCACACAAGATTGTTTTGCTGAATAATTATTCTATTATATAGTATGGGTTGCCATGAGCATGTATGCAAGAAAACGTAGCAAACCCTTGAATTTCCTGGACTTTTTGGAAAATAATGAAATTGACATACATACAAAAAAATGGTATAATTGATTCAATATTTATACATTTTGCAATATCAGGGTACAGTCAGCTGATTTCAGGTGCCTGTACCCTGACAGTCAGAAAGGAGAAAAGATTATGTCAAAGATCAAGAACGAATGGCCAACAAGCAGTCCGGAGGCTGAAAAGTATCGTCAGAGCCTTATTAAGTCCGGAAGAAAGAGTGCGCTGAACGCAGTGGAATTTGAGAAGAGAGGGATTCCCTATGAGGATGTGTACCGAACCACATCCAGGATGCTGGCCAAGGAGAACGCCGAGAACTTTTTGTCTCACATGGAAGATAAGAACGACTTGACACAGCTGGCCAAGCAGATGACGGTGCCTCTTGGACGGGAAGCCTTCGGCATGGAGATCCTGGAGAACACCAAGGACTGCTTTGCTATGGATATGCACTATTGTCCGCATTTGCAGGGGTGGATGAATCTTGGCCTGTCGGACGAGATGTGCGCCAAGCTCTGTGACCTGGCCATGGAAGGCGATTATGCCATGGCGAAGGAGATGGGATTTGATTTTGAGAATCCGTCGCGTCTGGCGAACGGGGATGCAACCTGCCGGGTGATCTATCGCCGCAGACAGGAAGCGGACGGCAAGCAAGAAGAAAACAACGAAGAATAAGCATACGGCGGGTGAATGCATTTTGGTTAAATATATCATACAGAGGATCCTTTCCATGCTCCTTGTCTTTTTTATCCTGACGTTCGGTATCTATGTACTGCTGAGCTGTGTGCCGGGAGGCAATGCAGCGGAGCGGGAGGTGCAGACCTTAGTCGGTTCCGGCACGATGCCTTCGGACGAGCAGATTGAAATGATCTACGCAAAATACGGTTTGAACAAGGGCGTGGTTTCCCAATATTTCTCATGGCTTGGGAATGTGGCGAAAGGAACCTGGGGAAATACATACAACAACTTAAACGTGACGGTTATCTCCTCCATCGGCGGTAAGATCGGCCCGACGCTGATTCTGATGGGGAGCGGACTGCTTCTGGCGATTGTCCTTGGCGTTTTTCTTGGCGTGCTCAGCGCGTTAAAGCCCAACGGAATCACCGATAACATCTGTACAGTACTTACCTTTTTGGGATCGTCGCTGCCAGGATTTTTGATCTCTATTGTAGCGGTCTATATTTTTTCGGTGCGGTTGAAGCTTTTGCCGTCCGGCTATAACACGACAGCATCTTATTTTCAATGTCTGCTCATGCCCGTGCTGATTGTTGCGTTTACTCATATGGGAGGGTTTATCAAGCAGACCCGGGGTAGCATGCTGGACGTACTCAATGAGGAGTATGTGAAGACGGCCAAGGCCAAGGGACTGCCCTACCGCAGTGTTGTGTTCCGCCATATGCTGCGCAACGCTTCGATACCCATTGTCACCAATATCACCTTGTCGCTGCCCACCCTGGTGGGAGGCTCCATTGTGATCGAGAAGATATATTCCTGGCCTGGCCTTGGCAATTACATGGTGACCAGTTTGGTTAATAAGGATATTCCAGTGGTTATGGGCTGTGTTTCTCTGACGATCATCGTCGTGTTGCTGTCGAATCTCCTGTTAGATGCGCTCTATGCAGTGCTGGATCCAACGATCCGGGCTGCGAATCGATAGGAGGTGAGCTGGAATGAGAGAAAAGAAAAAAGGCGTGTCCTACCGGCTCATGCATAACCCCAAGGCTGTCATCGGCGGAGCGTTTCTATTGATAGAGGTTATACTTGTGATTCTTGTGCCCATGATTCAGAAGCTGGATCCCAACGCCCTGTATCGGGTGCTGGACAAGAGTCCTTCAGCTGAGCATCTTCTGGGCTTGACGGATGCATACCAGGATGTGTATGCCCGGCTGGTGTACGGCGGACGGACATCGCTTCTGGTGGGCTTTCTGTCCATGGTGATCGGCCTGGTAGTGGGACTGCCTCTGGGACTTATCGCAGGCTATTTTGGCGGAAGAGTAAACGCGTTTATCATGCGTGCGGCGGAGATATTCATCTCTTTCCCGTCCATGATTCTCATGCTGATCCTGTCCGCTATCTTTGGAAGCAACGTGTGGATCACGGCATGTGTCATTGGCGTGCTGGGGTGGCCCAGTGTGGCGAAGCTTATCAGCGGCTATACCATGTCGGTGGCTCAGAAGGAATATGTGGATTCGGCCAGGATCCTGGGCAAGAGCAGCGCGTCCATTCTGTTTCGCGATATTCTGCCCAATGTGATCACGCCGGTGCTGGTGACGACGCCATTTCGCGTGTCGGGCGCTATCATCGCAGAGGCGTCCCTGTCCTTTCTGGGGCTGGGCATGGAGAATTCCTGGGGTAAATCCATCAATTACGCCATGTCCACCAACGTTATGATGACAGAGCCCTGGATATGGGTGCCGGCGACGGTTGTGCTGTTCTTGACGGTGGCAGCGATCAATCTGTTGGGAGAGGGCGTGCGTGACGCTGCAGACCCCAAATTTACAAAATAAAGGCATGCGAAATGTTGCGTGCGGAACTGTTATAATAAGTCAGCATGTGTTCCGAAGGCCGTATGAGCCTTGGGGTGCGCATAGATAAAGCAATAGAGCGAACATTCTATTGTACGAAAGCAAAAGGAGGAAGCAATGATGAAAATGAAAAAGATACTTGCGATGGGTCTTGCAGCCTGCATGCTGTTTACAGCTGCAGCCTGTGGAGGCGGTGAGAAAACCCCGAATCAGGGCGACAACAAAGATCCGAACGGAAACCAGGAAACAAATAAGGGAGAGAAGACCATTACCATGGCCATCGGTTCCGATTGGGGTTCTCTGAATACGTATGACAGCACAAACACGATGACATCTCATTATCTTGCGGTTGACATGATCTTTGACAAGCTGGTCTACGTGGCGGCAGATGGAAGTGTAAGCCCCAGAGCGGCCAAGACCTGGACCCTGGCGGAGGACGGTATGTCTGCTGTGTTCCAGTTGGATGAAAAGAGCAAGTGGCACGACGGAGAGAGCGTGACGGCAAAGGATTGGGTGTGGACCATCAATTATATGACCTCCAGCTACACGACCCAGCATGGCGGCGGCAAGTTTCTTGCCGGTGTAGATCCAAAGACGGGTGTGAAGACCGGCACGGAGCCGGTGGGTGCGGAAGCAGTCAGCGATTATGAACTGAAGCTGACCTTCAATGCAAAGGTGGCAAACATCGAGCAGTGGCTGCGCCAGAATACCACTACCATGGTTGTACTTCCACAGCATCTTCTTGGGGAGTACACAGATGAGACTGTTACTACAGCGGATTATTTCAAGAAGCCGGTAGGCAGCGGCCCCTGTATTGTAGAGTCTATAGAGGCCGGCAACAATATCGTGACGAAGGCCAACAAGGATTATCAGCTGGGCTGTGAAGGCTTTGACAAGCTGATCATCCAGTATGCTTCCAGCGAGACCTGGATTCCCAAGATCGCAGCTGGTGACGTGGACGTGCTGCAGAATACGCTGAGTCCCTCTTCCATGAAGGGGTATGAGGATAATTCTTCCGTAGTGGCTGCTTACAGCGAGGACATCGAAGGCGGCATGAACCTGGTGTTCAACTGTCTGCAGGTGCCCACGAAGATTCGTCAGGCTGTGGATCGAGCCATTGATAAGAAGTGGATCATTGATTCTGTATACCTTGGAAAAGGCGCTGCCAGCTACTCCCTGATTCTGCCCAGCTTCCCTTACTATGCGGACGGCGTTGGCGGCCAGGATGTGGAAGGCGCCAAGAAGCTGGTGGATGAAGCCGTTGCGGACGGCGTATGGAACAGCAGCGATGTTTTGAATATCTATTACAGCGGAACTACTTCGGAAGCACTGGCGAAGCTGGTGGAAGAGGATGTGGAAAAGGCTGGGATCAATGTAGAACTTGTTACGGGTGATATCAATACCATCAACTATGCTATGTTCAGCAACGAAGACGGCTACGACGCTCTGGTGGTGAATCTTGGAACAGCGCCCACCACGCCGATGAAGCAGATGATCACATATCAGGAGGCATATGACAGCTATTCTCACTCTCATATCGCCCGTGCGGAGAGCCAGCCCGGCTATGGAGCGAATTACAGTACATGGACAGAGCTCTATGGAAAATTCACTTCCGGCACAGATATGGAGGCAACAACCAAGGCTTATCAGGAATGGGAGTACGAGAATGTACCTCAGTGTGAACTTGCCACCTACTATACGGTGGGTGTGACCTCGGATAAGGTAGAAAATATCGACAGCTTTGCCAGCAGCTATTACAATTTTGCAACCTGGAACTGGAAGGTAAAATAAGGAGATATTATGAGTGATGAAAAAGGCTGTGTACTGGAGGTAAAAAATCTGCAGGTGGAATTCAAAGTGGGGAGGCAATACATTCCGGCCATTGAAGACGTAAGCTTTTCCATCCCCTACGGCACCACACTGGGGATCGTGGGCGAATCCGGCTGCGGGAAGTCGGTTACGGCCAATTCCATCATGGGACTGCTGCCCCGCTATACGGGGCGGGTCAGTTCCGGCAGTATTCTTCTGGAGGGGCAGGATCTTCTGAAAATGAGCGAAGGAGAACGCCGGGCACACCGGGGGAAAACGGTCTCCATGATCTTTCAGGAGCCCATGACCTCTCTGAATCCTGTCTATACCATTGAGAAGCAGCTTACGGAGATGCTGAAGGCCCACAACAAGGGGATGACCAAGAAGGAATGTCATGACCGCTGCCTGGAGATGCTCACCAAGGTGGGGATCCCGCTGCCGGAGCAGCGGCTGAAGGAATATCCCTATCAGCTGTCCGGGGGCATGCGGCAGAGAGTGATCATCGCCATGGCTCTGCTGAACGATCCGAAGCTTGTGATTGCCGATGAGCCGACCACCGCGCTGGATGTGACCATCCAGGCCCAGATTCTGGATCTGTTTGAGGATTTGAAGAAGATGACCAATGCGGCCATCATGCTGATCACCCACGATATGGGAGTGGTAGCCAATGTGGCGGATTACGTGATGATCATGTATGCCGGTAAGATCTGTGAATGGAACACGGCGGAGGAGATCTTCGACCATCCGAGACATCCCTACACCCAGGGTCTTTTAAAGGCCATTCCGCGTATGGATGAAGACACGGACGAGCTGTATACGATTCCCGGCACGGTGCCCACCCTGGCGGAGATGCCCAAGGGGTGTCGTTTTGCCACAAGATGTGCGTATGCCACGGAGAAATGCCGGCAGGAGGCGCCCAGGGCGCGGAAAGCGGGCGAAGGCTTTGTATGCTGTTGGAAGGAAGAGGTATAGAGTATGGATGAAGTGATTTATGAGGTTCGTCATCTGAAAAAACATTATATTACAAAAAAAGACTTTCGCGGGAATGTCCAGAAAACGGTAAAAGCCTGCGATGATCTCTCTTTTGATCTGCGAAAAGGCGAGACCCTGGGCGTGGTAGGTGAATCCGGCTGCGGAAAGTCCTCTCTGGGACGTACCATGATCCGCCTGCAGGAGCCTACGGACGGATCATTGATTTTTCAGGGAGTTGACATCACCCATCAGACCACGGCTCAGCTGCGGGCTGTCCGGTCGGATATCCAGATGATCTTTCAGGATCCATACGCTTCCCTGAACCCCAAATACACTATACTTTCCTATGTGCGGGAGCCACTGGATGTGTTTAAGATCGGAGAAAGCAGCAAGCGGGATGAGATGGCAGCGCAGATTCTGGCTTACGTGGGAATTCCCGAAGCGCTTCTGCACCGTTATCCCCACGAATTGTCCGGAGGTCAGCGGCAGCGTGTGGTGATCGCCAGAGCGGTGGTGGTACAGCCCAAGGTGGTCATCTGTGACGAGCCGGTGTCGGCGTTGGATGTATCGGTTCGTGCGCAGGTCTTAAACCTGATGAAGAAGATTCAGAGGGAGCAGGGCATTTCCTATCTCTTCATATCCCATGACATCTCGGTAATCCGTTATGTGGCGGATCGGGTCATGGTTATGTATCTGGGAAAGATTGTTGAGATGGGCGATAAGGAGGATGTGCTTGGCAATCCGCTGCACCCCTATACCAAGAGTCTGTTTTCCGCAATCCCCATTCCTGACGTCCATGTGAAGCGGGAGCGGATCAAGCTTACCGGCGATGTTCCGTCTCCGGTGAATCCCCCGTCGGGCTGCCGGTTCCACACCCGTTGTCCCTTCGCCACGCCGGAGTGCGCCAAGGAGGAGCAGGTGTTGAAGGATTACGGCAATGGCCATATGGCGGCCTGCCGGTGTATTGATAAGTAAAGTGATTCATATTGAAAAAGCAGAGGAGTCCGCTGATTTCCAAAGATGGGAAAGGCGAACTCCTTTTTGATTCCAGGTAAGAAATGTAAGAAAGCCTGGTTTCGCTTATTATTTGGTTATCGCAAAAATCTGATACCGGCATTCATTCCAATACCCCTCTATGGGATGTATCTCGATGTAGATTTCCCTTTTGCCCGCAGTATATTTTGCGGGAATCAGGAAGCTGTCTTCCAGCAGAGAATAGAATTCATTCTGGTCGGGATAAAGCCAGTCCCGCTCTGATACCGGGATACCGTCCACTGAGACGGATGCGCACATAAAACCGCGATCCTGCAGACATACGCGCTTAAGCACCAGTCCTTTGTTCTCCGGCGGGATTGTCACCGGAAAGGAGGAAAAGGTCATATCGTGGCAATTGGTAAAGCGAAAATAATTTTCGTGGATGCCGTTTTCAAAGCGGTTGGTAATCGTCTCTTTTGTTCCGTCACTGAGATAGGAAGGGCAGTCCGGCGTAATCTCCGCAAGGAAGCTCTCACAGGGCTCTTTCTTCAGGTATCCGAACAGCTGGCCGCTTGTTTTGCCGCCGCCGTTGTTCGTCTCACCGTGCTCCAGCTCAAAACGCAGTCTGCTTCGAAAGGAATAGCAGTCGGTAAAGGTAAGTCTTAATTCGGACCAATCGCTGTTTACGCCGTAAAGCCCGTGATAGGCGGAAAAGGGATTTGACTGGGGCGGGGCTACAAATCCCCAGCCATAGCTTCCCCAGCTTTCGCTGCCGTCGCTCTCAAGAGAGGGGGAGGACAGCCCGTCGATAAAGACGCGCACGTCTCCTTCACACCCGGCATTTTCAATGGCTTCTCCCGTTATGACGCCGTATGCCATATGACCCCGGCCCCATAATTCCCCGACGACTGTATTTTGGCCGGGGATGTTTTCTCTTTTTTCCAGATAAGTGCTGGATGAAAATATCCCGGTTGTCTCGGGCGAATAGCAAAGCTGGCTGTTTGTTTTTACTTTGTACTCGGCGGCGATTGTCTCGGCTGAACGGTTCTCCAGCGAGATACGAACGCTTTTAAAATATGGCATGGGAAAGCGATTTTCAAAGGCGGCGCTGCCGCCGTCAAAGTGCCAGCTCAGCAATGCGGTGGAAAGCTCCGCCGGGGATTTGCCGTATTCGCAGCCAAAAAATGTTCCGATGGGCGCGTATACCGTCTCAGCGTTGTCAAAGCTGATGCGCATGCGAAGCATATGCAGCAGTTCTGGACGAAAGCGGTCCACATTAAGTTTGATATTTGTGATGGTGCTTTTGCCGTTTTCCTCGAAAATCAATGTGGTCTCACCGGCAGGGAGAATGACCGTGTTATTTTGCCCGTCCGTCGCAGGAAGCTGAAAATCAGACACGATGGGATCCGAGGAGGAGAAGCATTGCAAGCCGTCGCTGTTGTCGTATAAATGCAGGATGACATGCCCCCATCCGCCCTGGCCCTCTGATTTTTCGCAGCCCTCCAGGCGTATACTGCTTGTTACCTTGCAGTGTGACCGAAATTCCATAGGCACAAAGCTCCGCACAACATGGATCGGGCCTCGGCCGTTATCTTCCGGGCCCACAAAGCAATCGGCAAGGGGCTTTAGAA
>CABQGZ010000002.1 GCA_902463835.1 uncultured Lachnospiraceae bacterium | reverse complement strand
GTATTTAACTGGAGCACCTATGAGTCCCGTGAGGTTTCGGGCAGATACGAAGAGGGAAATTTCGGTGGCTACACTTCCTACAAGGCAGATGGTGCCAGTGGCGACGGCAGTGCGGCAGCGGTGATCAAGAAGCTGAATACGGAAGATATTGATTATTATTTCCAGAGCAGCATTGTAGAAGTATCGCCGGATACGGATTATGCATTTGAATACGATGTTATGATCCGCGACGCGAAGAAAAATGCGGTTCAGATTTACATCAGACAGTACAAGAATGCCATCGGCGAGGGCGTGGCAAATGCACAGGAAGCACACCTCTGGCTGACGGATGGATATACCTACGGTTCCTGTGACTGGAAGCGAGTTGGAACCACCTTCCGTACAGCAACAGATGCAAAGTATATCAGTGTGTTCTTTGTCTTTGTGGGAGAGGAGCAGTCAACGACATTTTTGGACAATGTCAGCCTGACCGAAACAAAAGAAATTTCGGATCCGAACCTTGATTTTGAATACACGGCAGCAGGAAAGCCGGTAAACTGGTCATCTGTAACAGCCAGCGGAATCGCTGAGGTCACATCCGATAGCAGCGTTTATTATCGTGGAAACAGATCGCTGCACCTGGTGAAAAAATACAGTGAGATCAATTATACGACCATTTCCATGCAGAAGAAGCTGAAGGTAAATGCCGGAGACTATATAGAATTTGTTGTCCATATGAGAAGTAAGGACAGTGTGGCGGGCAGATTCGCAGCGATTATAATGGGGTATGATGCAGCAGGTAATTCCATGGGCGCTGATCATGGACAGGATCGTGTTCTGAATACAACCAGTGAGCTTTCCGGATGGGATACCTACAGGATCAGTTTCATAATTCCGAAGAATTGGGATTCAGTAGCGCTTATGCTTCGTGTAGGCGGTAAGGAAGCAGACGTATACTTTGATGCCATTGAGTATTACAATTATACCCAGAATGACAATCTGGTATATGAAGAAACCTTTGCAGGACCGGACAGCGACGGCATGTTTGGCGGCTGGAAGAGTGAAGCGGCGAAGGGTACGCCTTCCTTTGGAACAAGCGGAAGTGCTTCCGTTACCGGTAAGAGTGAAGATAATGGTATGATCTACACGGACGTGGACATTCTGGGAACCGATTATACTTACAGTGTAAAGGCAAGCTACCGTTCTTCGGGAAGCGCAACCGGAAGGATCGTGATCGATGCCATTGACTGGCGTGGCCGTACCATATCTTCTGTGGTGACGCAGGAGATCAAGGCAGGCGATGTGGCAGACTTAGAGACCAGCTTTACCGCAGTCAGCGCGACACTGTACCGTGTCCGCGTTGAGAAGACAGGCGGAGACGGAACGATATCCATGGATAACCTGGGAATATGGCAGATCGCAGAGCCTGTCAGGAGTACCGGATGGGAAGGCAAGTGGGTGGTCTGGCCGGCGGATTACGACACGATCCTTTCCAATGATCATAATGAAAGATATTATTACTATCGGCAGGAATTATATGTAGAGGACGACGTCAAGAAGGCGCAGATACAGATCACGGCAGATGATAAATATACTTTATACGTGAATGGAAAAGAAGTCTATGAAGAGACCGGAACCGGAGATACGTGGTCGATGCCGGGAACCTTTGATCTGACAGAATACATGCAAAAGGGAAAGAATGTGATCGCTGTCCGTCTATACAATGATACGTGGGCATACGGACTTCTGTACGACGGCATCATCAAGATGAACAATGATTCCTCTCTCCGTTTCTACAGTGATGAGAGCCTGATGATTGCGCGCGAGACCGGCGACTGGTCTGAGGAAGACAGCCAGCAGTTCATGCTCCCTGACTATGATATGGATTCCTGCAAGGTGTGGACGAAGGCGGAGGTATACTGTCCTGTCGGGGAAGGATCGTGGGGTGTCATTTCCTTTGACAACACGGAATACTCAGACTATAAGCTGGAGAGCAACGAATTCACATTCCCGAAGGATGCCGTAGATGCCGGAGAGACGGTGACGGTTAAGGCGAAGATCAAGATTGAGGAGCAGTTGCCGGCATCGAATGAATTTGATGTATACTTCTGGAAGAGAAATACCACCAAGAAGATATGCGGCGGAACACTTATTCTTGCCGATGGCAAGAGTACGGAGGACTGGCCGGTTGGTAAGGAATTTACGGCGGAATTTGAACTGAAGATCCCGGAATTCCTGGCAACAGGTTCCTACACCATTCAGTTTGACGATCTTGTAGCTGTTGTAAGCGATAAGTATATCGGTAATAAAGTAGGAAATGTAAAGGTAACACAGCCGAATAGCGGCGTCACGACCAAGACGGAGATTAAGCTGGAGAACGGAAAGCCGACCTATTTAGTAAACGGCATTCCGACAACATCCCTCTGGTATGGACGTGCGGAAAATGACACCGCATATCGCGCAGAGACTGTAACGAAGGCCGGTGCGGCAGGTGTAGAGACTGTTATCTGCTACATATGCTTAAGCGGAACGTATGGAGAGGTCTGGAAAGCGGACGGAACCATCGATGCGACACCCATCGATCAGCAGATCCTGGGAACTCTGAGTGCGAACCCGGAAGCGTATCTGCAGGTGGCAATCGATACGACACCGCCGGATTGGTGGCTGGAGCAGAACCCGGAAGAATGTGTGAAGCTCAGCAATGGGAAATTAAGCAAGCAGACCTATGCATCCGCCAAGTGGCGGCAGGACTGCGGCGAGATCATGAAGAAGGTACTCGACTACCTGATGGAACAGCCCTATGCCAATAATATCGCGGGTATCAAGCTGACCGGCGGAACCACCTATGAATGGCAGTGGTGGGGGATGAATGGGAATACCACCGAAGTCGGAGACTTCTCATCTGCAGGACTGAATGCTTTCCGGGAATGGCTGAAAGAGAACTATGAGACCAATGAAGCGCTTCAGAAGAGCTGGAAGAAGTCTTCCGTGACCTTTGATACGGCAGAAGTACCGACCATCGAAGCAAGAAGTCAGAGCGAATACCTTTCAGTCTTAAGTGTACAGGACAGCCGGGCAGTCATTGATTATCAGAGATTCATGACCGATATGCAGACAGACAGCATTCTGTATTTTGCAGATCTGGTGAAGAAGCATTTAAATGGCCGCTTGGTAGTGGGAACCTATGCGGGGTATCTGCAAAACTGCGGCACATACGAATTCGCAACCACGACCGCACAGGCAGGACTGGACAGACTCTTACGGAGCGACAGCCTTGACTGGGTACAGACTCCATGGCTCTATGGGGAGCGCGAAATCGGTAATATGACTGATTACATGGGCGCAATCGATTCGGTAACTGCTCATGGAAAGCTCCTGATCGTAGAGGAAGACAGCCGAATGAATCTCAGTTACATAGCACTTACGCAGGATGCGAATGCATCAGTTGGCTGGACACGTACCACCAAGGAGTCGGTAGAGGTTCTGAAACGTAACTTCTGCTATGTGCTCAGCAAGGGGCAGAGCCTTGACTTCTACGATATGGGCGGAAGATATTTCGATGATGACCAGTTCTATGGCCTGATGGCGCAGATGTCCCAGGAAAGCACACTTTCGATGGGATTGGAGCGAGAGAGCACATCGGAAGTGGCAGTATTTATGGATTCTGCGATGAGCCAGTACTTTGCATATTCGAAAACACCGATAACGGATGAATTATTATTCAAATCTGTACTGAATAAGCAGAGAGAAGAGCTGCAGAATATCGGAGCACCCTATGACACGTATCTGTTGGATGATCTGGTGGATGGGCTTGTCCCGGAACACAAGGTCAACATCATGCTCAGCACGACGCAGATCACGGAGGAAGAGCGGGAGGCCATCGAGAAGCAGCTTAAGAAGGATAACAATATCATCCTCTGGGTATTTTTGACTGGTATCACTGACGGTAATAAGACAGATGTCTCACTGATGAGCGATGTTGTGGGAATGAATCTGAAGCAACTGAATGTACAGTCCGACAATGGACGGAAATTCATGGGAACCGCTGAGGTGACGAATTACAGTCACTGGCTGACAGAGGGACTGTCCGACGTGACCTATGGCGCAATTGAATATGCAACTTTGGCACCGGTTATCACAGTGAATGACGGAAAAGCCACCACAATTGCCGTACACGAGGGGACCGGACTGGACGGAACGTATGCCGGACTTGCCGTAAAGGAGATAACCAATGCGGACGGAAGCAAGTGGACCAGTATCTATTCCGCAGTGCCGACCGTACCGACAGCGCTGATCCGAAATATGATGAAGCATACCGGATGCCATATTTATGACGAGAGCAGTTCCGATATCGTCTTTGCGGACAGCAACTATGTAGCAGTACATTCGCTTTTCGCAGGAGAACACAAGATCAGTCTTCCGGGAACCTATACGGTCTATGATGTATTCAATCGCAAGATCGTTGCAGAGTCGGCCAGTGAAATTACTTACACGGCGGAGGGAGCAGAGACAAGGCTATTCCGCTTGTCCGAACCGGAAACGGTACAGTGCTATGTCACGCACAATGTGGGCGGAAGCAGCAGTACGGAAGGACTTGTCACCATGAAGCCGGGAGAAGATCTGAAGTTTGACTTTGCGGCAGAAGAGGGCTACAGCGTGAACTACCTCATGGTCGACGGAGAGAAGATCGTACCGGAAGGAAATTCCTACTCCATAGAGGATGTAAAGGAAAGTCATACGGTGATCGTGAAATTCACGAAGGCGAAAAAGAAGGAGATAGATGAGAAGACACCGGAGGAGGTCAAGAAGAAATTCCCGATGGCTCTCCTGATAGGAATAGCAGCAGCGGTGCTTGTCATAATAGCAGCAGTGGTGATTCTTCTCGTATACAAGAAAAAAAGAGAAAAAAAGGGAAAACAAAATTAGGAAATATTTGTGAAGAAACAAAGTGAAAGAAATTGAGGTTAGAATATGGGAAAAGCAAAGTGGATATGGAAGTACGGAGAATATGAGATTTATCATCATAAGCTCCTGATGTGCCGCAGGCAGGAAATGGGCTGCGATTACCCGGGCGTTATCTGGAGGATAGCGCCCAATGAGGTAAGCGTCCGTTTCCGCTCAACGATGAAGGCTCTGACAGATACGACCTTGCGGATCGTTACGCATTCCAAGGGAATGGCTTACTTCGGCGACCAGAAATATCCGGTGAATGAGGATCTGTTTTTCCCGGCAGGGGAATATGAGGTCTTTGTGATGCTTTATGATCTGGAACGATTCCCCTGCTTTTTTATTGACAGCGAGTATTTGAAGACAGATGAAAGCTGGGAGGACTGGTCCTTTGACGGTCTGCGCACGTCGCCGGGGTGTGAACCGGCTTTCTGTCAGCCGACAGATGACCCGGCGGTGTTCCCCTTTGCCTATGAGGAGCTTAAGCCGGTTTCGGTGGAAGAGGTGTCCGGCGGACTTCTGTATGATTTTGGAAAAGAGACCTTTGGGCCGGTGGAACTGACGGAATATCCGGGGCAGGGAACTATCTATCTGACGTATGGCGAATCCCGCGAGGAGGCGCTGGACTATCAGGAGGCGCTTATCCGGGAGAAGCTGGAGTGCTCGGAATCGTGCATTCGCGAGAGTGTGGAGGATTCGGAGACACCCGTTCGAGAGAAATTGGATCCGGGCTTCGGGAGGAGACGTCCGGCCAGAGCGTTTCGTTATATCCACACGCGAAGCAGTGTGGGGGCACCGGTGACGCTAAGGGCGTGGTACGAGTATCTTCCCATTGAGGATATCGCCTCCTTCCGGTGCGAGGATGAGCAGATGAATCGGATATGGGACATCTGCGCGTACACGTTTCACCTGAATTCCAGGGAAATGTATCTGGATGGCATTAAGCGGGATCGCTGGTGCTGGTCCGGCGATGCGTATCAGAGTTTTTTTGCGAACTATTATCTGTACTTTGATCCGCAGATCGTGAAGCGCACGATACTGGGACTTCTGGGTAAGCCGCCGTATTACACACATATCAACACGATCAACGATTATTCGGCATACCTGGTCGCAGCCGTCTGGGACTATTATTATGCCACCGGCGACCGGGAGTTCGTAGGACGTATCTGGGAGAACCTGAAACACTTATATACATTTATGATCTCCCGCACGGATGAGAAGGGATATGTGGTAAAGCGTGAGAACGACTGGATATTTATCGATTGGTCCGAGATGGACAAGGATGGGATCCTCTGTGCAGAGCAGATATTATTGTGGAATGCCCATAAGGCCATGGGAAGGCTGGCAGAGCTGATGTGCGGGGCTGCTGATGGGAACACCGGGGATGCGGCGCTGCCATATGAGTTGGCGGCAGAGAAGCTTAAGAAGAACATCCTGCGGGATTTCTGGGATGAGGAAAAGGGGCTGTTTTATGATCAGAAAGCGGATGGGAGCCGGCAGATCACAAGACATCCGAATATCTTTGCCATCATGTATGATTTCGTAGGGGAAGATGTGCAGAAGCGGATTGCCGGGAGTGTGATCTACAGTGAGGAGTATGTGAAGATCACCACGCCTTACTTCAAATTATATGAGCTGATCGCCATGTGCAAGCTTGGAGATATCCGCGCGGTGCAGGATTACATTTCGTTTTATTGGGGTGGTATGCTGAAGGAAGGAGCCACCACTGTATGGGAGCGCTACGACCCGGAGGCAACCAGGGAAGAGGCTCTGGCGATGTATGGAATGAAGTATGGCACTTCGCTGTGTCATGCATGGGGGAGCGGCCCGATCTATCTGCTTGGAAGATACTGCTGCGGCGTGAAGGCCACGGACGTGGGATATCGTACCTTTGAGGTAAGGCCGGATTTTGGAAGGCTTGGAGAGGTACAGGCAACCGTTCCGGTGCGGGATGGTGCGGTAGAGCTGGTGCTTACCGGGAATCGGCTGACCGTTACGGCGACGGTATCCGGTGGGACGCTCTATTATGGCGGAAAATCCTATGTCCTTCCGGCAGGACAGACAGTTGTAGCAGTGTGAATGCAGGTAGGAATGCGAGAATGCGAAGCAGAGCAAAGGAGATAATATGACAAAGGTAGCAATTTTAGGCTTTGGAAGCCGTGGCCAGATGTTTGGAAATCTGATCCGGGAGGATGAGAGTGTAGAGCTTGTTGCGGTTGCGGATGTTGTGAAAGCAAGCAGAGAACAGGCCCTGACGCTGGGCGTGAAGGAAGAGATGCTCTTTGAGAGTGCAGATGCTTTCTTTGCACAGGGGAAGATCTGTGATGCGGTGTTCATCTGCACCCAGGACGCACAGCATATTGATATGGCACTGAAGGCATTGGCACTTGGATATGACATTTGTCTGGAGAAGCCGGCAGCGGTCACCATGGAGGACTGTATTCAGATACGGGATACGGCCAATCGTCTTGGCAGAAAGGTCATGCTGACGCATGTGCTCCGTTATGCGCCGTTCTATCAACAGATCAAGAAGCGGATCGATGACGGCACGTTAGGGGAGGTGGTTTCCATCAACCAGACGGAGAACATTGCATACTGGCATTTTGCGTTGAGCTATGTTCGCGGTCCGTGGCGGAATATGGAGGAGAGCAGTCCGACGATCATTGCCAAGTGCTGTCACGATCTGGATATTTTAAATTGGCTGATTCCGTCAAAATGTACCAGTGTCAGTTCGTATGGGGACCTATTCTACTTTAACCGTGCGCATGCACCGGAAGGAAGCGCGGACTATTGCGTGGACTGTGATCCGGCAGTGAAGGAGAAGTGCCTGTATAATGCCTATCAGATCTATCCCCAGCGGATGGGTAATTTCGTGGTGGGCGGGACTGCCCGGCTGAGGGACAGGAATATCTACGAGGTTCTGGATCATAAAGAGGATGTTATCGGAAGATGTGTGTTCCGCGGAGATAACGATGCCATTGATAATCAGGTGGTTAATCTTGCCTTTGAGAGTGGTGCGACGGCCCATCTTACCATGTGCGCTTTTTCGGAGCGGTGTTACCGTTATATCAAGGTACATGGAACGAAGGGCGAGGTATACGGAGATGCAGAGGAGGGTATTCTGTATCTAACCAGGTTCGGGGAGCCGATGGAGACGATTGATGTCAATCAGATGACGGAGCGTACACTGGATGACGGACATGGCGGCGGAGATTATTTCTTATACCGGGATTTTATTGATTATATTACGGTTGATTCGCCGAGCTTCACCAGAACGACCGTCGATGATTCCATAGAGAGCCATCTGATCGGATTTCTGGCGGAGGAGAGCCGCATCGAGGGCGGCATGCCGAAAAAAGTGCAGTAGATGATGTGAGGAATATAGAGAAGCAGTTATGAACAAATTTCATTTGGAAATAGCGGAAAATAAAATAGAACATATCATGGATGGTCGTTATGCGGCACCGACGGACATTACCGATGGGAGCGGACGGTTCGCAGATCTCGTCTATACGCTTTTATCGGAGGATATCCGCACGATGGACAAGCCTGAGTTTGTGCCGTACAACGAACATTATGCAGGATACGATAGTTGTGAGCGAACCGAAGACGGCATTCTGCTTGAAAACCGGGAATTTCATACAACGCTGCGAATTTTGGAATGCGCTGAACGGATCGTGCTTGATATGGAATGCGGAAGTGATGAGGTGAGTGCCTGCGGGATGTTTCTGCCACTCAATTTTATGAGCTGCAAAAATGGGGAATATTCATCGCAGTTTCTGATCTCTTCGCCCTATCATACGGCAGATAAGAAACATTGGATGCATTATTTTACAAGACCAGATGGCAATCATCTGGTCTTAATAGCAGAGGGTGAAATGGACGGTTATAAGATCAACTATTCACCTTATCTGTGCGGGCATTTTATCCGGGGATTTTCCTTCCTGTGGCAGTTGGATCGTGCCTATGGCCTTCCTCCTCGTGCAGAGCGAAGGATGAGAGTTCATCTTCTGCCGGTCAGCAGCTACCGGGAAGCTGTTCTGGCGGCGGCAGAGATCTGGATGCTTCCGGCTGTTTATTACGATGTGGCATCTGCCAGAATTGGAACACCATTTTCCGTGGAGGTGTTGGGGGATGCAGATAATATCAGAATCGTCGCTCCTTCCGGGAAAGAGAAGCATATTGCGGAGATGAGTTTTGTACCGGAGGAGTACGGAATCTACACATTGATTCCGTACAAGAATGGGAATCCGGGGATGGATGCAGCTATGTTTGCATGGGATGACATGGGACATATGTATGAACGTGCCATGGACAGTCTCACGACTTACCATGATGATATTCTGGGGACGACAGAGGATGGAAGAAGGATCTGGCGTCCGACACATATTTTCTATCGGGATTATCATGATCACAATCTGTGTGAGCACGGAATGTGGTGCTGGGCATTGCTCCGTTATATGAGGACTTATGGTTTAAGAGAAGCATACACAGCGGAAGCGTTGAATCTTCTCTCTATCGTTATGGGAGAAGGCCCCGTATCCTTAAATTGCTGCACCATCGCGAAGGAACAGGGGTACCATACTCTGAATTCCACCAGGATTCAGGAGGTTTATGGCGGAGTCAATATTTTGCTGGATGCATATAAAGTCTTTGGAGAGAGAAAATATCTGGAATTCGCGATCGCGGTTCTGGAAGCTAGGTTACGCAGTGATATGTCACCGGACGGGGCGATTATGCGCTATGGCAGTGATGGGGCTACCGCGGAGAATGCAGACTATACCACTGTGACCTGTATGGTTTTTCCAATCGTGGATATGGCGGTACTGTTGAAGAAAATAGAAGATGAGAGATATGGATTCTTCGAAGAAGCAGCCATCCGGGTGGCGGATTATGTGGTGATACGTGGCTTTTCCTTCCCGACAGAGGGAGGAGAACATCCGGAAGTGAACCGTGAGATGGAGGAGGGATCGATCTCCTGCTCAGCCCTTACGGTGCTGTATGTGGCACGCTTCTTATGTCAGGAAAGGACGGCGAAGAGGCAGTGGTATCTGGCATATGCAGGACAGATCCTGAAGCTGCATGATGCCTTTACTGTGTCTACACCCCACCCGGTCATGTTCCGTTCTTCTCTAAGATGGTGGGAGACCATCTGGGAGGGGGACAGTGACGGACCGGCTGTGTGCTTCGGACATGCGTGGTCCATCTGGCGGGCAGAGGCGCAATTCTTATATGGACTTCTTACAGGCGATAACCGGCGTCTTCTGGATTCCTACAATGGTTTCCTGGGTAATTATGCGAAGGAACAGGTGGACGGAAGAGTCTATGCCATTTACCAGTATGAGCCCATCTCCGGTGGCGATGTCACAACAAACGGCAGCCAGATGCACTATTGCGTGCATGACGGTTTCCCGCGGAAGGCGGATGACACGACCTCCAGGTATCTGTTTGCAAGGGATTTCCAGTGCTGGTAGCGTTGTGCTGCAATCGTAGAAGTGGATGGGAAAAGATTCTTTCTGGGCTGCCATAAGGAAGAAAAAGAGATTATTTTTGATGGGATTTCCATGGAAGTGATCTATCTTGGCGTCCGAGATGGTATCTATATTTTTCGCGCAGAGAAGGAAGCGGAGGTGCTCTGCCCGGCTGGGTGCCGCGTAGAGAGGAATGGGAAATTCCTTGCCATTTCAGTCGGCGGGTGTTAGTAGCTGTCTTTGGTATCAGACATTGTAAATGGTGATAGTCATAAATATAAAATCTGCTGCGTACTCGCAGCAGATTTTGTAAATAAGGAATAGTCGTCGATAATATCACTTGCAGCAGCGGTATGGAAGAGTGCGTATTCAGCTTTCCGCTACAGATATCCAGAAATGCTTCCTGATATTCTTCCTTCCAGCCATCAAAAATCTCCTTAAGCCGGGGATTCTTCTTAATATTTTCCAACACCTCCTCCCGTTCGCGAATCGTCGGAAAATGCTGCTTTAGTAAACTTACCATGAAAAAATACCTCCTGTGTAATTGTTTTTTGCGCAGGAAGAATCCACATCTCCCTGCTGTTTTAGGGATATAAGCAAGAAGTTCGAATCAAGTAGATGACTGGTATGGGGTGAAACCAGCCTGGGGAATTATCCAGAAGTTCAGACTTTCTTTGCTTGATCAGCCTGCCGATGACGGAAATAATGGATCTGTTACGCGATGACAAGACCCTGCTTGGAAAGTATATCTTCCATGAAATAGAAATGCAACCCTGAGAAATTGCAAAAAACACTTGAAATCCCGGAAAACTTGTGTTATCATAGTACTCCGTGATAAACTATAAAATTCCTTGCTCCCTGCAGGACAGGGGGCCAGAGACCACAAGGAGGTACTTAAGCATGAACAAATATGAATTAGCACTTGTTGTTAATGCGAAAGTCGAAGATGAAGTCAGAATTGCTACCGTTGAGAAAGCAAAAGAGTACATTACTCGTTTCGGCGGCACAATAACCAACGTGGATGAATGGGGTAAGAAGAGACTTGCTTACGAGATTCAGAAGATGCGCGAAGGTTTCTACTACTTCATCCAGTTCGACGCAGATGCAGATTGTCCAGGACAGCTGGAGAACAGAGTTCGCATTATGGACAATGTCATCCGTTTCTTATGCGTTAGACAAGACGAGGCGTAGATAGAAAAGAGGAGAACGTATGAATAAAGTTATACTTATGGGACGATTAACCCGGGATCCGGAGGTTCGTTATTCACAGAATGGCAACCAGATGGCAATCGCAAGATTTTCCATCGCTGTAGATAGAAGGTTCAAACGTGAGGGAGAGCCGGATGCGGATTTCTTCAACTGCACCGCTTTCGGTAAGCAGGCGGAATTCGTAGAGCGTTACCTGCACAAGGGAACCAAGATCGTGACATGCGGTCGCATTCAGAATGACAACTATACCAACAAGGACGGACAGATGGTTTACAGTGTTCGCGTTATGGTAGACGAGATCGAATTTGCCGAGAGCAAAGGAGCCAGCGATGGCTACCAGCAGGGCGGCGGTTTTCAGCAGGGTGGTTTCGCACCCGCAGACCGACCGGCTCCCAGCGCGGCAGCAGGGGATGGTTTCATGAATATTCCAGACGGAATAGACGAGGAATTACCGTTTAATTAAAAAACAGGAGGTAAACCAACATGGCTTATAATAAAGGCGACAAGAGCGATGCACCCATGAAGCGCAGAGGCGGCATTCGCAGAAGAAAGAAAGTATGTGTATTCTGTGGCAAGGATAGCTCCATCGACTACAAGGATACCAACAAGTTAAAGAGATACATCTCTGAGAGAGGTAAGATTCTTCCCAGAAGAATCACCGGCAACTGCGCAAAGCATCAGAGAGCCCTGACCGTGGCAATCAAGAGAGCAAGACATATCGCTCTGATGCCCTATGTGACAGACTAAGCTCTGAACATGTGCAAAAGCTTGGCTTGCAATAGTCCAAGTGATCTAAAATAATGATAACAGCCAGTCCGCAAATTTTTCCGGGCTGGCTGTTTTTTCGTCTGGCGGCGCACGTTTCTTTTACCGCGTTCCTCTCTGAGGTGTTTCTGCCCGGAATATTTCACGAGAGGCATGATTTAATAATACTCACTGTTATGCCGGTATTCCGAGGGCGTGACGCCGTACTGCTTTTTAAAAAGCCGTGAAAAGTAGTTGGCGTTGTCGTAACCCACCAATGACGTTATTTCTGTAATATGCTTTTCTGATTCCCGCAGTAGTCTGGCAGCTTCCCGCATTTTCACATTTGTGATATATTCGCTAAGGCGAACGCCGGTCTCGGCCTTAAATATAGCGCTCAGGTAATTGGGACTGATCCGCAGACGTTGTGCGATCAATTGCACATTCAAAGGTTCGCTGATCTGCTCTAATACGATCGCCCGTGCGTCCTGGATAAAGCGCCCTGTCTTTTCCTCTAAAATATAGTGGGAAACATTGGAAAGCTCCCGCAATTTTTCCTTAATGATAATCTCCAACGTGGGAAGGTTATCGGCTCGCAGAAAATCGTTCAGCAGGTTGGAGTAAATTTTCGGCTTTTCCGATACAACGGATAGTTTGTTGAACAGATCCATCAAAAACACGGTTAAATCAATTTTTAGCGCCAGTATGTTATCTTTGGTAGCAAGACCCGACTGAATAATATTTACAAATTCTTTTTCAATCAAACAATCGATGTCATCAAATTTTTCCTGGTACAGATATTGTGTTATTTTTTCCTTCACATTGCGCGACAGCTGAAAACGCTGAGAGTCGCCCACATATAGATCGCAGAAAAAGCAAACGAAGCTGTTGCCAAAGAAATTACCCTGGTCGAGGGCATCGCAGGCCTGATGATAGCTGTTGGTAATATCGCCGATCGTATTGTATGCAAGACCAACGCCCACCGTAATTTTCAGACTGCATTCATTTGCGATTCTCTTTTCTGTTTTCTCCAGTACTTTTTCAAGCTCATACCGGAAAGGTTCTCCCGGGGCATGCATCAACAGCAGGAAGGCCACACGGTTTGCGTCGCGCACGCAGGAGCGATTGACGGCTATCTTGGTGATCTCCTCCCGCACGATTTCCTGAACCTTCAGCGCCATTTCCCAGATGTCTTCTCTGACAGCGTCGGAAGACATCGATGCAAAGGAGATGACAAAGGCAAGGTAATATCGGTTGCTTTCGGAGATAAGCCCCAGAAATTTCATCGTACCGTCAATATCCTTGGGCAGATTATGCCCATCCAACAGGTTGCTGAAGAGATGATCCCGCAGCCGGGACAGGTTTTTGCTTTTTTCACGCGGCTTCGAAAGCATCTGCTTTTCCTTTGCATTTTGGGAAGTTGAAAAAATGCGGCTCAGCTTTTTACTGCTTATGGGGGGCTCCATAACGGAAACAGATTTCGCGGACAGGGTTTTGATCTCTGGGATTCGATCAGAATCCGCAATGAGAACAAGTTTCTCGATGCTCGCGCGAATTAAAAAAAGATAGAACCAGCCGTGCTGTGAGGCGTCCAGAGCTTTGGCGTTGGCGATGATGGTATCCGGATGGTGAGAATGTACGGCATTGCACAGGTGATCCGGATTTTCCACGATGGTATAGTCGTATTTGCCGTTCAGATATTCCTTTAGAGGTAAAATATATCTATTGTCATTATCTATAATAATTATCATGAGGTATTCTCCTTGCTTTGTACAAAAAATATAAATTGCACAATTATTGTACTCTAAAAATGGTCAAAGTATCAAGAATTATTCTAAAACAAGTGTAGAAATAGTGTGCTATTGTAGAGATTTCTTCTTGGGAAAACAGGACTGCAACGAATATAATGTAGATATCAGAAAGGAAAGAGAGAAATATATGAACAACCTGAAAAAGCTTATATGTTTCACGGCAGTAAGTCTTAGCTGTGCAGTGCTCGCCGGATGCAGTTTGGCAAAAGAAACGAAAGAAAAAACCCCGGATGTTCAGGGCACGGAGCTGGCGAAAAATCCTGTTATAACGGGAGCGGATCCCTTTGTTCTGTTGCACGATGGCGTTTATTACATGTATGCGACAAATGCAGCAAACGGATATGTTGTATACACTTCGGAAGATTTAAAAAAGTGGAATCCGCGGGGATATTGCCTGACCAGAGAGGAGGTGGAAGGAGATTATAAGTTCTGGGCTCCGGAGGTCCTGTATCACGACGGCAGATTTTACATGGTCTATAGCGCAGATGAACATTTGGGAATTGCAGTGGCAGATTCTCCCCTGGGACCTTTCCGACAGGAAGAAAAGCGATTCTTAAGTGACAAAAAAGAAATCGACGGGCATTTTTTTAAGGATGACGATGGTTCCATATATCTGTATTTCTCGCGGTATGAAAATGGGAATGGCAATCTGGTTTACGGAGCAAAAATGAATGAGGATATGCGCTCCTACGATGAATCCACTGTAAAATTGCTGATTCCACTGAGTGAAGAATGGGAAACACGCTGGGGAGCGACCACAGAAGGACCTTATATGTTAAAACGCAACGGAACTTATTATCTGACCTATTCGGCCAACGGCTATAGCGGGCATGATTATGCGGTGGGGTATGCGACGGCAGATACGCCTTTGGGAGATTTTAAGAAGTATGAAGGGAATCCTGTTTTATCAAAAAAGGGTGAAATTGTAGGAACAGGACATCACTGCTTTACAACCTCCCTGGATGGAACACAGATGTATATTGTCTATCACAGACATAACAGCGTGGAGGAAGTCGAGCCCAGGTGGATTTGCATCGATAAGGCCTATTTTAAGACATCAGGTGATGGAAAACCAGATATCTTGGTGATAGACGGACCGAATTAAAACGGACAATATGCATTGCCAATCGGATTGTAGAAATGGTGCGGTATTGTTGTTATTTCGTCTTGGAGGCGGAAAACGGAGCTGATATGATAGAATTACAAAATGAATAACGAGGAGGAATGTGAAAAGATGAAAGCAACTAGACGAAGAAAAGTGCTTGCGGCAGGAGCATTTATCTCATTGGGAATCATGTTAATGCTGGGATGCGGCAAGGGTGGCCAAACGGACAATGCGAATACGCCGAAAGATCCAAAGGAACCGGACACTTCCAATTTCGGTGATACACCAATTGCTATCGACATGGAAAATGAGGTGGGTGTGACTATAAATTTCCCGGAGCGGGTGACGGACGAGACCATTGAGGAATTGAAGGAGAATGGGATCACTTATGTGCGCATGTTCTTTTATTATCCATTCAATTCGGATGGAAGCACGCCAAGCCTCAATTACATCACAAACAAGAAAATTGCAAAAAAATTCCATGACGCAGGCTTCAAGATCATGGCGCAGAGCTTTTGGCCCGGCGGCCGGGGCTATGATGCGGCGACAAACTCCATTCGGTGGATCTCGAATCTGCCGGAAGTCTATGAAGATTTTGACGATGAATATTTTTATAAGATTGCCCAGGCTGCCACGAAATACATGGCAAAGGATCTGGCGGATATCTGCTCTACCTGGCTGATCTCAAACGAGATTGATATCTCTACTTATACCGGGGACATGACCTTTGAACAGATTGTCCGCTATGTGGAAGCGTGCACCAAGGGTGTCAAAGAGGGGAATCCCAATGCCTCCTGCGGCGTCAATATGCTGGTTGCGGAAAAAGAAGGCTGGAGCAAACGGTTTGTAGATGCGCTGTACAAAGAGGAGCCGCTGCTGGACTGGCTGGGGCTGGACGGCTATTATGCCACGCTTCAGACTGGCGGACCGGAGAAATGGGAATATTACATCAATACCTTTTACGAGGCAGCCCAGGTACCGATTGTGATCACAGAGTGGTCTTATTCCTCAGCGGAATCCGATCCGCTGGGAACCTGCAAGTTCCAGTGGGAAGGCCATGGGAACCGGGGACAGGCGGTTCAGGCGGAATATGTCACGGCCTGCATGGATATCTTCGCAAAACACCCGGAGGTTATCGGAACCATCTGGTACGCACTGTACGACCAGGATGAGGTGTGCTGGGAATGCGGCAATCCGGAGTGTAACCTGTATTCCAGCTGGGGATTGTTAAATGTGGACGGCAGTCCGAAACCTTCGCTGGCTGCAATGAGCGAAGCCTCCAAGGTCTTTCGGACAAGAGAATAAGTCCCTGTAAAGAAGAGGAGACAGCCAATGAAGAAAAGATTTGTTTTCAGACGGATGCTCAGTGCGGCATTGATATTGGGTGCGTTGACATTGACAGCTTGTTCCGGAAAGAAAGAGACGGATCCGAATGCGCAGAATAAGGAAGTGATTGAGATGATGAAAAATGCCTGCGGCGTAGCCGTCACAGAGCTGGATACCATAACGGAGGAAAGCTTAAAGACGTTGAAGGAGGCGGGAGTTGCTTTCGTGAAGGTACATGTGCCGTATCCGCTGGATGCGGCGGGAAAAGTGGCTCCCGGATACTTGGAAGTGAAGCGGGTCATTAAGCTGATCCGGGAATGTGGTCTCGAGCCGGTGTGTCAGTCTTTTACACCGGGAGGCAATGCCTATAACTCCGCTACTGGCCGGGTGGAATGGGTATCGTATCTGCCGGCGGTGTACGAGGATTACGAGGACGAGTATTTTTATAAAATGGTTTTGCAGGGGGCGGAATATATCGGAAGAGATCTGAAGGAGTATGCCGATTGCTGGATCATCTCCAATGAGCCGAACCTGACCGTGTTTACAGGTCCATTGTCCTTTTCTCAGATCGCTCGATATATCAGTACATGCGCAGAGGGGATCAAGAAGCAGAATCCCAAAGCCTACTGCGGGGTCAACATATTTGGATCGGCGGATAAAAACAGAGCCATGGCCCTTCTGCCGGAGCTGTATGGGGAGGACTCCAATCTTGATTATCTGGGGCTGGACAGCTATTTTGGCACGCTTGTTGCAGGAGGAGCAGAGGACTGGGATGAGTATATCGATACGTATTACGAGATGGTCCATGTGCCGATTATGATCACGGAATTCTCTTATTCGTCTTACGTCTATGAGGAAGGGCAGAGAGAGAACGACAGCCAGGGGCTGCAGTACAATTCGCCGGTTTGCCGTGATAAAAGGTTCTCCTTCGAATGGGAAGGACATACGAGAAACGAGCAGACTCAGGTGGAGTATGCAAAGGCCTGTCTGGATATATTTAAGAAACACGAAGAGGTGATCGGCTGGTGCTGGTTCTCTAACATTGACAAGGCAGGCGCTTGCTGGGAATGCGGAGATACCAACTGCCCTATGGAGAGCTCCTGGGGACTGCTGCGGTCGGACGGTACGGCAAAGCCGGTACTGGATGTGATCGGACAATAAAAGCAAAGGAGAGAAAAGATGAACAAACTTGGAATTTTTTTAAATTTTTGGGAGAAAAACTGGGATGCGGATTACTACAAGTATATCAAAAAGGCTTCCGAACTGGGCTTTGACGTTCTGGAATTTCAGGCGCAGCCCCTCTTAAATATCCCGGATGACGAATTGCGAAACATCAAAAAAGCGGCGGATGACTGCGGAATTGAACTGACCTACAGCCTTGGCTTGGATAAAACGTATGACATATCCTCAGACGACCCCTATGTGCGCAGCGCTGGTGTGGAATATCTTACGGACATTTTAAAGAAGGTGGCCGTTCAGGAGGGGAAGATCATCTCCGGAGTCAGCTATGCAGCCTGGGGTGTTCCGGCTGGAGAGATTGACAAGGAGCGAAGAACCCACAACAGCATCCATTCCATGAAGAAGCTGGCGAAGGTGGCCGACTCCCTGGGAATCCAGTATGCGGTGGAGGTGGTAAACCGTTTTGAAGGTGTGGTACTGAATACGGCGAAGGAAGCCGTTGCATATGTGAAGGCGGTTGACAGTCCCAATGTGGGCATTTTGTTGGATACATATCATATGAACATCGAAGAACCCTCCATCGGAGACGCCATCCGGACGGCAGCGGATTATCTGATCGGATTTCATGTAGGTGAAAATAACCGCACGGCTCCCGGCAGAGGACATCTTGACTGGAATGAGATCTTCGACGCGCTGCAGGAAGTGCATTACGGCGGCAGGCTGGTGGCGGAGTTGTTTGTAAAAGCAGGCGGAGAGGTAGGACGCGACATCTATGTGTGGAAGGATCTTATCACCGAGGAAGGCGAGGAGGCGCTGGATCGGGAAGCCAGATATCTGCTGGATTTTGAGAAGAAAATGCTGGCAGCCAGAAATATGTGATATGAGAAGAAAGGTGAGATAATGAGTAGATTGAAGCTTGGATTCTGCCCTACGCGCAGAGATGTATTCAGCCGTGAAGAGGCCCAGAAATACAGAAGACTCATTTTGGAGAGTATCAAAAGCTATGATATTGATATCGTGGATCTGTCTGGAATCAATGAAGAGGAATTATTGTACGCCCAGGCGGATCTTGCGGCAGTGATTGACCGGTTTGCCGCAAATAAGGTGGACGCCATCTTTTTTGCCCACTGTAACTTTGGTTCGGAGAGCCTGGTAGCTCAGGTGGCGAGAGCTCTGGATGTACCGGTTCTTGTCTGGGGCCCAAGGGATGACGCGCCGGATGAGGCGGGAATCCGCAACCGGGATGCCCAGTGCGGGATGTTTGCTACGGGAAAGGTACTGCGGCGGCACAATGTGGCATTTACCTATCTGACGAATTCCCGTCTGAACAGTGCGGATTTTCACAGAGGGTTTGAAAAATTCCTTGGGGTGAGCCGCGTGGTAAAGGCGGTGAGGAGCTTAAGGATTCTTCAGATTTCCACAAGGCCGGAGCCCTTTTCCAGCGTGATCTGCAATGAGAATGAATTGCTGGAACGCTTTAATATCCATGTATATCCGGTTGCACTGCCGGATATTACCAGTGAGATGCGGCGCATAAGGGAAGAAAATCCAGAGGATTATCAGAAGACCGTCGCAAGGATCTTAGAGGTGGATGGGCATTGTCCGAAAGAGGCCGTAGAAATGACCGCGTCCCTGAAGACGGCCATGAAGCGGTTTGCCCAAAGCTATCAGTGCCAGGCCGTTGCCATCCAATGCTGGAATGCGCTGCAGGTTGAGACGGGAATTATGCCGTGCCTTGCCAATGCGCTTTTGACAGAGGAGGGGATTCCCGTTGCCTGCGAGACGGATATCCACGGCGCGGTGACAGCTGTCATGGTACAGGCAGCAGCGGGGGAGAACAGCATTCCGTTTTTCGCAGATGTGACGGTGCGCCATCCGGACAATGACAATGCGGAGCTGCTCTGGCACTGCGGCAATTTCCCGCCGTCCCTGGCAAAGGACAAGAATGCGGTATCCTTCTGCGGGAATGTGTATATGGAGGAGCAGAACTTTGGCATCGTCCAGAATGAGTTAAAAGACGGAACTATTACAGTGGCCCGGTTTGACGGAGACCACGGTGATTACAGTCTGCTGCTGGGAGAGGTTCATACAACAGAAGGACCGCTCAACAAGGGAAGCTATGTCTGGATCGAGACGAAAAACTGGGCAAACTGGGAGCATCGTCTGGTGGAGGGACCGTATATTCACCATGTATCCGGCATCTATGGGAACTATGCGGATATTCTTGCGGAGGCCTGTAAGTATATCCCGGGCCTTGTACCGGATCCGGTGGAGCCTTCAGCGGAGGAACTGAAGGAGCGTTGGTGGTAGATGCTGCTAAGGGTTCGACCATAGCCAGCAAAACCTGCGAATAATAATTTGAAAAGGCACATGCAGAATAACAGGAGGAAGATTATGAAAAGACAAAAGAGATTTGTGGCGCTGCTATTGATGGTATGCCTAAGCTGCAGCCTGCTCTCCGGGTGTGGAAAAGAGGAAGACGGAAACAGGGACAGAGAGAAGCTGACCTTCGATCCCCAGGACGGGCCGTTGGTGCCCTACGAAGAACCGCTGGTTGTGACCCAGGTAAAGTATCAGAATCCGGGAACCAGCTATATCAGCGGGGAGAGCATGGACAACAATTTTATCACAGAGCTGTACAAAGAAAAGCTGAACATAGAATGGAAGGCGAACTGGGTAACGGATGTGAACAGCTATTACACGAAGCTGAACATGGACATTGCCGGGGATGACCTGCCGGATGTATTTAAGGTAGACGCAGCGCAGCTGCAGACGTTGATCGAGAATGATCAGATTGAAGATCTGACCGATTATTACGATTATTATGCCAGCGACCGCCTGAAGGAGAACGTGGGATATGATGATGGATTCCTTCTCCAGTATCCTACGGTGGATGGTCGGCTCTACGGGATTCCAGTGCCGTCATCCTACGCGGGGGATACCGGGTTTATGTGGATTCGGACAGACTGGATGGAGCAGCTGGGGTTAAGCGCCCCCACGACCTTTGAGGAGCTTCGCAATTACATCAAGGCATTGAAGGACAGCGGTCTCTGCAAAAAGGGCACCTGCGGCTTCAGCTTTCTTGGCGCCGGCTCGGTATCCTTTGACGCCATCGCGCAGATGTATGGAACTTACTATGATTACTTTATAAAAGACGAGGAGACAGGCAAGCTGATCTATACAGGTGTGTCCGACGAGATGAAGGAGACATTGAAGGCGCTGCAGGATATGGTGAAGGAAGGTCTGATCGACGGAGACTGGGCCTCCAAGGGTTCCACCGAGGAAGAACTGATGTCCACTGGCGGTTACGGAATTGTGTTTGGCCAGTATTTCTATTCCGCCCTTGCAAAGGGCAGTGTATTGCGTGATTCCAAGGCGGATTGGGCTGCGTTTCCGCTTCCGGCTTTGGACAAGAACAGCACGTCCAGACCGAAGGGAACGAATTATAGAAGCGGTTATATCGTTGTGCGCAAAGGCTATGAGCATCCAGAAGCTGCATTAAAATCCATGAACCTGTGGGCGGAGATCTTTACAGACGGTGGGGAATACAACACCTGGATGGCAGAAAAGACGGCGGAAAAATATAAGAACGTAAATATCATTGGGGAATATGCGCTGCCCTATACTTTTGACGGCGTGCTGACCTTTAATGTTATCGGGGAACAGATTCGTGCAACGCTGGCTTCCGAGAATCCGGATGAAGAGATTAAGAAATATCCCTTCTCCCTGATGACATACCAGTATATGAGAGATCCCTCGGCAGCTGATTTTGTCTCCGGCAACGGCTGGTTCTTAAAGAAGGTTTACACAACTGCGGCCCCGGTTATGGACGGATACATGGGACATCTTCAGTTTAATGAGTTCCAGGGAATGCTGTCTGAGGAAGCGGCCTTTAACAAGGTGGCGCTGGATACCCTGATGGTGGAGACCTACACCAACATCATTATGGGAGAGTCTATCGATTCCTTCGATAATTTTGTAAAAGACTGGTACGAACAGGGCGGAGAGCAGATCTTAAAGGAAGTGAACGAGTGGTATTCTAAGAAGTAAGAGCAGCTGGGAGGTAATATCTGTGGCTAAAAGAAAAAAGAGAAGGATTTTGGCATTTATCCTTGTGCTATGCGTGAGCTGCTGTTTCTTTGCAGGGTGTGGGGAGAATGGAGATTCAGAAGAAAAAGAGAAGCTGTCCTTTGATCCCCAGGACGGACCGCTGGTGCCCTACGCGGAACCGCTTGTGGTCACTCAGGTTCGATATCAGGATCCAGGACTTACCTTTGTAGGGGCGGAAAGCCTGGAAGATAATTTTATGACGGATTTCTATAAAGAAAAGCTGAATATTGAATGGAAATCCACCTGGGTGAGTGATCCGGGCAGCTATTATACAAAATTGAATATGGATATCGCAGGAAATGACCTGCCGGATGTGATGATGGTGAATGGGGCTCAGCTTCAGACGCTCATTGAAAATGATCAGATTGAGGATTTGACTGATTATTATAATTATTATGCCAGCGATCTGCTCAAAGCTTCCGTGGCGTACAATGACGGGTATTTATTGGAATATCCGACGGTAGATGGGCGTCTTTATGCAATCCCTTTGACGTTAGCGTATGGAGCCAACTGCCCATATATGTGGATTCGCACCGATTGGATGGAGCAGCTGGGCTTAAGCGCACCCACTACGTATGAGGAATTCTGTAATTATATCAGGGCGCTGAAGAAGAGCGGACTTGTTTCCGGCGGCAGCAGCGGCTTCAGCTTTCTGGGGGCAGGCACGGTCTCCTTTGATGCCATTGCGCAGATGTTTGGCGCTTATTACGACTATTATCTGGACGATAATGGAGAGCTTGTTTATTCCTCTGTGACAGATGAAATGAAGGAAGCGCTTAAAGTAATACAGGATATGGTAAAGGAAGGACTCATCGATTCTGACTGGGCAACAAAGGGTTCTACGGAAGAAGAGCGGATCGCAAGCAGTTCCATTGGAATCTTATTTGGCCCATACTGGTATCCGTATCTGTTACGGGGAAGCGTAATGAACAATCCGAAAGCAGATTGGAAAGCGTTTCCGGTACCTGCCCGCGATAAAAACAGTGTGCCGCAGCCGAAAGAGGGCTCTTATCTTCAGGGGTATGTAGTGGTGCGAAAGGGATATGAGCATCCGGAAGCCCTGATCAAGACACTGAATCTGTCGGCGGAGGTGTGGAGCAGCGGCGGCGAATATAACAGCTGGATCGCAGAGAAGACCACAACGGATTATAATTCGGTAAACCTGATTGGAGACTATATTTTACCCTATGCGTATACGGATCCATCCACGCTTTATACCATAAGTCAGCAGATCATTGCAACGCTGGGGTCAGACAATCCCGATGAAGAGATTAAAAAATACCCGTTTTCACAGGTGACGTATTCCTATCTGCGGGATCCGTCAGCACCAGACTATCTCACCGGTAACGGCTGGCATCTGTATAAGGTCTATACGGAAACCGGACCGGTTCTGAATACGTATACGGGAAATCTGGTGTCGAATAAATTCAACGGCATGCTGTCGGAGGATGCGGCATTCAACAAGACGGCACTTGATACCTTGATGGTGGAAACCTTTACAAATATTATCATGGGTGAATCCATAGATACATTTGATGCTTTTGTGGAAAATTGGAATGACAATGGCGGAAGTAAAATTATGAAAGAGGTAAACGAATGGTATTCTTCGAAAAAGTAGAGCAGCTGGGAGGTGAAAATCGATGAAGGAAAGTAACAAACATCGTTCTGACAGATGGCGAAGATTCAAAAGATCAAAGCAGCTGTATCTTATTATGCTGCCGGCATTTGCCGCAACCATTTTGTTTAGCTATGTACCGATGTATGGTGTTGTGCTGGCTTTTCAGAAGTATAATCCCACCAAGGGGATGTTTCAACAGAAGTGGGTAGGATTTCGGTATTTTGAGATGTTGTTCGGTATGGAAGAGATCTATCGTATCCTGAGGAACACGGTGGTTTTTGCAGTGCTTAAAATTGTTACCCTGCTGCTGTTTTCCCTTTTGCTGGCATTATTGCTGAATGAGGTGAAAGGCAGGCGTACGAAGGCCGGGATTCAGGCCTTGATCACATTCCCTCATTTCCTTTCCTGGGTTGTTTTGGGCGGAATTGTGCGATCTCTCTGTGCCCAGGACGGGATCATGAATCAGGTGCTGATGACGTTGGGGATGACGAATCCGATTTCCTTTTTGGGAAATGGCTTCTGGTTCCGGGTTGTGGTCGTCGTTTCCAACTTATGGCAGGAAGCGGGATTTTCCGCAATCTTATACTCGGCAGCCATCAGCGGCGTAGATGTCTCTCTGTATGAAGCAGCTAAGATAGACGGGGCAAACCGTTTGCAGCAGACATATCATATTACATTAAAGTGCATTATGCCCTTTGTGGTACTTCTTGCCGTATTGAATATCGGAAATGTTCTGAACGCAGGCTTTGATCAGATCTATAACCTGTATAACTCTGTGGTAATCGATGTGGCGGATGTCATTGATACATACGCATATCGTATGGGTTTGCTGGCCGGGCAATATTCCTTCGGAACGGCAATCGGGCTGTTTAAATCCGTGGTTTCCTGTGCTCTGATCGGCGTATCCTATCTGATTGCGGACAAGAAGCTGGGATACAGAGTATTTTAGGAGGCGGCGTTATGAATAGGAGAAAAATAAAAGAGTCCCTGTCATACAGAATTTTTAAAGTAGTGAATACAGCTTTCCTGTTGCTGTTGGCAGCATTGTGTATCATGCCCTTTTTGCATGTGATCGCAAAGTCCCTAAGCGACGCGGCGTCCAATGCAGCCGGTACGATCGGGCTTTTGCCAAAGGGCTTTCAGCTGGCCGCATACCGGAAAATTTTTTCCGATTCCGCCGTGTTTCAGGCTTTTGGAATTACATTGTTGCGGATGGCATTGGGAACTGTCTGGAGCATGTTCCTAACAATTTCAGCGGCTTACCCGCTCTCGATGAACAAACGGGAATTTTTTGGAAGACAGTTTTTCGTTGTAATATTTTTTATTTCCATGCTGTTTAGCGGAGGGATCATTCCTTATTACATGTTGATGAAGGAACTGAACCTGTTAAATACGATCTGGGTACTGGTAGTGGGAACGCTTCCGGTGGGAAACGCCATCATCCTGATGAATTTTTTCCGTACGCTGCCTCATGAGATCTATGAGTCGGCGGCCATAGACGGAGCTTCCCATTTTAAGATTCTCACCCGTATTTACCTTCCGCTGTCAAAGCCTTCCATTGCAACGCTGTCGCTGTTCAGTCTGGTTGCACATTGGAATGACTGGTTTGGCGGTTTGATCTATATGCAGAGCCCGGAGAAATATCCGCTGCAGACGTATATTTATAATGTGAGCACGGTGGCCACATCCTTTGTGGATTCCCTTGTTTCGGAAACAGCGGCGCCAAGACAGGCGGTAAACGCATCACTGATTGTATTTTCCATGCTTCCGATCCTGATTGTTTTTCCGCTTCTTATGCGGCATGTAAAGGACGGCATGGTAATTGGTGCAGTAAAAGGATAACAAATAATCAGAAGAAGAAAGGAATAATATTATGGTATTAAATTTGACAAAAGGCTGGGGTGTCATGCAGGACATTCACGATCTTGGGGAGTATCACGAGATTTACAAACGCGATTTTGATCCGACCTGGTTTGGCGGCTTCAAGATGAACGAGATGACTCCCTTTCAGCCCATCGACCGGCTGGAGCATCTGCAGCTTACCCTGACGGATCAGGCGTATTATGGATTCAGCCTCCGGCAGTTTAACGCGGCACCCTGGTGGTACCGGAATATCTTCGATGTGCCGGAGTGCGGGGAGTACGCCACCATCACCTTTCAGGGTGTGGACTATTATGCGGATGTGTGGCTCAATGAGGTGTATCTGGGCCATCATGAAGGGTATCAGAATCCATTCACCTTTGAGGTGGGCGGAATATTGAAGGAGAAGGACAATCTTCTGATGGTGAAGGTAAGTGCGCCTCTGGATGGAAATGACACCATACCCGGCGGGGAGGACATTCGTTTCCTGCATGTTCTGCGTCAGCAGATGAAGGGCACCTATGAGCACAATGACACCTTTATTCCCCGGGACTGCAATCCGGTGGGTATCTGGAATGACGTAGTGGTGGAAGTGTACGAGGGAGTGCGGCTTGCGGAGTATCCGTCTGTGCCCTACGAATTGGCAGAGGATTACAAAAAGGCGACGATACAACCGACGTATGAGATCTACAGTCATTTTGATACGGAGGCGGAATATGAGGTTACCGTTAAGCTGGAGGGTGATATCCGGACGGTTGCAAGAACCAGGGGCAGGATCGATCTGAAAAAAGGAAGCAACGCATTTTCCGAAGAACTTGTGATAGAAGCTCCGAAGCTTTGGACCGTATGGGAGCGGGGAGAAGCCCATCGTTATTCTGTGACCATACAGCTTGTAAAAGACGGACAGAAGCTTTTGGAGAACACCCGATATTTTGGTATTCGGAAGCTGGAGCTCTTCCGTGACGAGAAGGAGATGTATTTTAAACTGAACGGGGAGAAGATCTACGTTCGCGGCGCTACGTATTTCCCGGATGTCTATGTGTCGGCCAACAACCGGGAGCTTTATCGGCGGGATATCGCCAATGCGAAGCTCTGCGGCCTGAATGCGTGGAGAATTCATGTACATACGGAGTTGGATGAATTATATGATATGTGCGATCAGGCAGGTATCCTGCTGATGCAGGACTCCGATTTCAATTTTACCCATCCCATGGATGAAGCATGGACAGAGCGGGCGGTAAAGATTTTTGGGGATACGGTAAAGCGTCTTCGGGATCATCCATCCATTTTCTGCTGGGTATTGCTGAATGAGCCGCGCACCCAGAGCTATCTCACGGAGCGGCCAGGCCCACAGCTGATGGAGCTGGTGAAGCGGCTTGATCCGGAAAGGCCGTACATTTTAAGCTCCTGGTCGGCAGATGATCCCGACAGCGGAGACAGCCACAATTACGAGGGTTCCCTGCATGGAAATCACACCCATTACACGAATATTCATGACGGACTTGAGAAGTTCAACACGGAGTTTGGTATGGATGCAATTCCGGCATTCTCCACCCTTCGCAAGGAGCCGGAGCTTGTGCGGATCCTTACGGATGTGATAGACGGGATCGATGACATCCAGTATTATCAGTACCGCTATATCAAATATTTTATTGAACACTACCGTCTGCAGAAATTTGCTCCCTGCAGCGGGCACTTCCAGTTCCTGTTCTCCGATGTGGCTCCTACCAGCCATTTCGGGCTGTATGACAGGAGCGGTCTTCCCAAGGAGGGACAGAGAGCCTGTGAGGAGAGCAATCAGCCGATTGCGGTGATGATGGATGCAACCAGAGAAAAACCGCTGGGAATCTGGGTGGTGAACGATCTTTTGAAAGCCCTTGGGGATGTGTCGGTGGAGTGCCTTGTCTGGGATGAGCGGGAGAAGATCATCGTCGATCAGAAAACAACCGTGTCCGTTGACGGGAATTCCCGCACCTTCGTCTCCGCCCTGGATTTCGATGTGGACAAGGAACGGGAGTATACCGTGCGGCTTCGCATCCTTGACGGGGAAGGAAGGGTAATCGCGAAGAATGTATACGAAAAAGCATTTAACCATCCGGAACATGTACTGGGTCATCCACAGAGAGTGCACTATGGACTGGCGCTTCGCATGTACTGGGCATGGATGAATGATAAAAGATATGTTTAGAAGGAGGACAGTCGATGAAAATGAAGGGAAAAATGAAGGCAGTTGCGGTGAGCGTGGTAGCGCTTGTTCTGGCGCTGAATGCGTGGCTGCCTGCCATTGCCGGAGGCCACACGCAGGCGGCGGAACCCGGTGAGGGCGGAAATCCTGCCGGTTCGGGGACGAAGACGCAGACTGTGGAAAAGACGCTGACAACGGCAGTGGAACTGAAAGGGGAAGCCAACGTGGAAGGCGGTACCAATTTCAAGAACGCCGGATGGGCAGGCATGAAGCTTACGGTTGGCGACAAGGATATTGTTGTCACGGAGGTTGGACGCTACTGCACCTCGCGGAGCAACGCAACCCATAATCTGATGATCCTCAATGCAGATTACTCTGTGCTTCGAAACGGTATGACGATTACGAGACAGGAAGAGACAGAGGACGGTTTTGTCTATGCAAAGCTGGAGGGGGAGCAGAGAGTTACACTCCAAAAGAACAGCATTTATTATATCGTAGCGGATTTCTGGGGCGATCGGGATATGTTTTATGATGCTTCGGTTCAAACCACAACCGATGATGCTGCGATAGATGGGATTGTCATCCTGGAGTATCGCAGCGCCACAAACAACTGGGAATGGTGTGATTATGCCGCACGTAACATATCCTGGGGGCCCATGGACATTAAATATGAAGTGGAGGAAACAATCAAAGAGCCTGTGGATCCGGTAGAACCGGTAAATCCGAACAACCCAACGAATCCGGGCGACACACCGAAAAGCCTTAAAGTGTTGTTCATCGGCAACAGCGTCTCTGGAACCGCTAGTGAATACCTTTTCCAGATCATGAAGGAGGCCGGAGTGGAGGATGCTGTTGTCGCTTATCTGATGATCGGCGGCTGCCCTATAGAACGGCACTGGACAAATGCATCTCAAAATGCAAAGGCATACGAATATTTCAAAAACAACGCCAACAGATGGGTAAAAGATTCCAGTTTATGGACGATGGAGGCGGGCCTGAAGGATGAAGATTGGGATATTGTCATATTCCAGCCGACAGGTCAAGGAGAATGGGGAAATATCAGTGTTTATAACGAAAAACTGGACGGTTTAACGAACTATGTCCTCGACAAGAAACCAGACAAAGCAAAACTGTGGTGGCTTATGCCATATGATTATACCGAGGCGCATATGGCAAACACCATCAAATTATTTCCATCTGTTGCTTTATACAAAGGCAGTTCCCGGACAATGCATGACCTGACGGTAAAGGCAACGCAGGAAAAGATCGTCCCTGATAAAAGATTTGATGGGATTATTCCAATCGGGACAGCTGTATGGAATTATATTGACACTATGGGTATGTCATATAGCGATATAATGAGTAGTGACGGCCAGCACTTGAGTTCGGCGGGCAGATACTTAATGGGGCTGACTATCGCGGCATCGTTTGGTTTACCGCTGGATCCGATTACGTATCATGTAAATGGCGTTTCCAGCTCAGAAGTCCCCGTTTATAAGGCGGCGGCAATGGCTGCGGTGGAAAAACCGTTTGCATACACGCTGGTAGCCCAAAATCCAGGCGGTGTGACAAAGCCTGACGATTCTGCGAAGCCGGATAAAGAGAACCAGGTGAAAAAACACGAGGTTGCGTTCACGACAGATATTACAATTGCAGAGGAAGGCAATGTACCGGGCGCGAAAGTGAGCTTTCCTATGGGGTTCGCAGGTATGCGGATCACCGTGGGAGGCAAGGACATCGTGTTGACCTCCATTGGCCGGTGGTACACGAAGGGCAGCGGGCTTACCCATAATTACATGATTCACGATACCAATGGAAATGTGGTTCTTGATTACGGAAAAGCAGTTTCCAATGCGGCAGAAGGCCAGAAGGACGGCTTCGTCTATGCAAAGATCGACGGAGGAGTGACACTGAAGGCCAATACCACCTATTATCTTCTCTCTGATTACTGGGGAGAGAACGATAAATTTTATACCGCTTCGGTATCAAAGCACACCACGGCGGCAACCCTGGACGGGATAGCAATACTGAATCC
>CABQGZ010000001.1 GCA_902463835.1 uncultured Lachnospiraceae bacterium | reverse complement strand
GGAAAATAGCAAAAGCTTTTTCTCGTCGCTTTTGATTTCCTTTGTTATCGTCTCTATCCTTTCAACACTTTTGCTGACTATTTTTCTGACCTTGAATTATTTTAATTCCATGCAGGAGAACATCAAGGAATCAAACCAGCAGCTTTTGTCCCAGACCAATTACTCCATCGATCAGATGGATGAAAGCGTGGATCGTCTTTCCACGTCCTTACTAAACAATAACAATGTGGTTTCCTATTTATATTACTGGAATATCGAAAGCACCATCCCCGTGCTTGCCGGCCGTGACCTAACTAAGAACCTGATGACCTTTCCCTATGTGGAGAGCTTCTATCTCTATAGTGGGAGCACCGGCTATGCCTATTCTTCCAGAACAGGATTCCAGGAACCGTTAGCAAATTTTGAGGATCCTGAGGCTGCTGCCCGGCTTAGGGATATTGCCTTCCTCACCTCCCAGGCCAAGCGTCCTGTTCCTTGCCACAAGGAACAAGAGACAGACAATACCGGGATTGTCAGCTACTATTATCCCTCTATTCGATCCGGTGAGATTCAAAGCGCCATTGTTATCAATGTGTATACCTCCTTCCTGACAGAGTCCATCTCCTCCATGAAGCGGCTGACAAGAGATATGGATTCCAATTTCATTATCTTGGATGAGAATAAAACATATCTCACTGGCGTCTTGAACGGGAACCATGAAACGCGCACGGAATGGCTTACTGCTGCCCTCCACACGCTCGCTGAAAAAGAGACCCCGGACACAGCCTTTGTGAAGATAAACGGAACCTACTACTTCCAGGTATGCACGAATAACAATATGTATGGCTGGTATCTATTAAATTATATTCCGGCTGGTGCGCTTTTCCGTAGCCTAATATCCTCCACCCTGATTGGCCTCCTGCTCTTTCTGGCAGTGCTCGCCATCAGCTTCCTGTTCTGCATGCACTTTAGCCGTCAGTTGAATACACCGGTTGAAACATTAGCCCATGCCCTCAACGGAGAGCGTGTCATTCCCAAAAACCAGGGTCTGACCACCCCAAAGGAATTTCAAAAAATCCTGTCTGCGGTGTCTTCACTCCAGGAAAATAACCAGCAACTCCGTTCTTTGCAACAGAAAACACGTTTTTCTCAAACCCAGGACTGCCTGAACAGCCTGATTTTGAACCACAAGCTGGACTCTCCCGCACTGATGAAGCAACGGCTGGAGCGTTTGGGACTCTCCTATCTGGAGCGCGAAAAGCTCTGTATGGCTGTGTTAAAAATTGATAATTATCAGAGATTTTTGTCTCTCCAGAACCCGGACGAGCTGTGGGCTATCCGTTTTTCCATCATAAATATTGTGGAAGAACTGGCATCTGCTTCCTTCACCTGCAACGCCTTCAGCCGGTCAGACGACAAATTTGTCCTTATCATGGCACTCACTCCTGAAAAGGACGAAACATTTTTGGAGGAAGACATTCTGGATATCTTTTATTCTATCCAGAAAAACATTGAAACCTACCTTCATTTTACCCTCTCCATTGCATACAGCACTGTATTCCATGGTATTTCCGCGCTCCCTGTGGTATATGCCAATATGGAAAACTCTCTGCTCCTAAAAATGCGCCAAGGACATAATTGTATTATCAATCCCTACCAGTCCGAGGAAACGCCGGACGAAGCTTTTCAGGTTTCCTACCGTGGTATCATACAGTTGACAGATAAGCTTATGAATGGACAGTTAGAACCAGCATGGATGGAATATCAGGAATTGACAAATCAATTATTCCAATACAATTACAGTGAGATTATTTCTACAATCATCCACATCATTTACAGTATCTATGAGCGGCTGATTGAGAAATACCCCATGCTAAAAGAGACCATCGTCCAGGATCTGAAAACAGTCCTCGCAGAGGTAGAGCATGCAGAAGTCAGCGATGATATTCAGCAGCTCATCCGGGGATATCTGGAGCATGCCTGCACCGCTGTGATGAAATTGAAAAATGATCCCGCCCAGCAGAATACTTCCATCGTAGCAGAAAAGATTACACAGATCATCCAGCAGGAATACGCAGATCCCACTTTGTGTCTCTGCTCCATCGCCGATAAAATTGGTCTTTCTGCCAACTATACCGGCCACGTATTTAAGCAGTGTACCCAGAAATCAGTATCCCAGTATATCCTGGAAGTGCGTATGGAGCAGCTTGCTAAATATCTCCAGACCACCTCCCTCTCCCTGAATAAGATTCTGGAAAAAGTAGGGCTTGAGAAAAACAACTATTTCTATACTCGCTTTAAAAACTATTTTGGTATGTCGTTAAGTGAGTACAAACAAAAATTTCATTTGGATTCCGGTGGTGAAGAATAACACTATCTGCTACAACAGCACAACGGCTCCGGAGAGAAAACCATATATGTGTTTCTCTCCGGAGCCGCTCTCATTATTCTATTTTTTATCCCAGCCGCCATACCATGTGATAAGCAATGCTTTCTTCTTCCAGGCGGTATTCCTTAGCCGGTGCGTAACCACAACTCCCGGAACCGATTCCACTCATTTTGTAATCGATGCAGAATATGGTATAAGGCACTTCCTCCAATTCAAAATTATGCTTCGTCTTCCGCAGCTGCTCCTGGGTATAATGGGAAATCTGGAAGGAGATAGGATTCCCTGAACGAATCTCCACAAATCTTCCATCCTCACGCGCCACCCTTACTTCATAGCTGTGACAATGGCTGCCGTTTTCCTGCGGTTTGATGTGATCTTCATGCATGGCGGACACGCGATCCTCAAATCTTCCAAACCAGGAGGCATGATGCTTATCCAGATAGGCATCCGCCGGTCCTTGCCCAAGATAGGATACCTGTTCAAACTCCCTGCCCAGAATCAGCTCCATTCCCATTCTTGGCAGCCATGGCATTCGGGTATTCCGCTGTCCGTCTGCCTCTATCTCCAGAGCACCGTCTGGATAGATTCTCCAGACCACTTCAAGCTCCAGACATTTTTCTTTATGCAAAGGACAAAATACATGGCTGAATACGATTATGCAGCACAGATTCTCCTGCCTCACCTGTACCGAAAGCACCCTTCCCACGATATGATGATAGACTGCCTCTTCCCAGGCTGCCTTCATACATAGATCATTATCCGTCTCAGCCCTTGTAAAATTATACGTCACAGGCTTCTTCAGATATTCCTCTCCCTTGTAGCAAAGAGATGTGAATGTACCATAAAGCTTATCAAACATGTACTGGAAATCTTCTCCCCATACCTTCAGATCTCTCTCTCCCTCATTCCATAACACCGCATTCCCTGCTGCCTCAGGCAATTCCAGCTTATAATTCTCTCGCAAAAACAACTGATCAAATCCCATCTCCTCTCCCTTTTCCCGAAGATACAATCCTCCATTGGAGATATAGCGCAGGCGCAGGCAGATAATTCCCCCTTCCACTGGCAAATGGTATGGTACGTGATATTCCTTTGTCTCTCCGGGAACATGCTTCTCAATCGGCACGCTTCCTTCCTCCACCACGGTTCCATCCTGGGAAAGTTCATATTTTATCTCAACTGCATCCGCGAGATCTGTGAAATTCAGCCAGTTTTTTACGGAGATCATGCCAGCTTCCCCATCCAGAAGCTCAGTCCTGACAGGACGGATAATATTCTTATATTCCTTCACCCCACTGGACGGTGTTCTGTCTGGAAACACCAGCCCATCCACACAAAAATTCCCATCATGCTCAATCTCCCCAAAATCTCCTCCATACAGATATTTTTTCTTCCCATTTTCCGCAATTCCATCATACACCGCATGGTCACACCACTCCCAGATACAGCCGCCCAGAATCCTGGGTTCTGACAAAAATAGCTTCATATAATCTTCCAGATCTCCAGGCCCGTTTCCCATGGCATGACTGTATTCACAGAGAAAATACGGTCTGCGATCGTTCGTGGAGAGGTATGCCCGGATATCCTCCATGGGATGATACATTCTGGAATACACATCCAGCATAGAGACATCCTGGCTGAATATCTCATTCTGCTGGATGCTCTCATAGTGAACAAGACGAGAAGAATCATACTTCTTTACCCATCTGCCTGTCTCCTCTAATGCAGATGAATACCCGGATTCATTTCCCAGAGACCACATGATGATACAAGGTCTGTTCTTATCCCGCATTACATTCTGAATCGTTCGATCCATGATTGCCTCTGCAAATATGGGATTTTCCACCGTGTAAGACATTCGCTTTACCCAATCCGTTTCCTCCTGATCCACAAATACGCTGCCGTGAGCCTCAAGATCACTCTCGCTGATCACGAAAAAGCCGTATGCATCGCAAAGCTGCGGAAACCACGGCGCATTGGGATAATGACTTGTCCTTATAGCGTTAATATTAGATGCCTTCATCAAACGCAAGTCCTTCTCCGCCTGTTCTCTGCTAATGGTATATCCCGTTTCCGGATCACTGTCATGGCGGTTCACACCACGTATTTTTATCGGCATATCATTCAGATAAACCACGGCATCGCGCACCTGAATCTTTCGAAATCCTATTCGTTCCTCAATTCTTTCCTCACCGCAGTGTATGACTGCCCGATACAGGTATGGTGTTTCTGAATTCCACAGCCTTGGATGATTGATGGACAGATACAAACATTTCTGCCGTTCTGACTTCTTCACAGCACACTGCTTTCCCTCTGCATCAAATACCTCCAGTTCTACGGGCAGTTCCTCCCCAACAAAATCCCAGGTGAATTTTATCATACCCATAGAACCATTCCCGGATATCGGCGTCTCAATGTGGTAATCGCGAATATGATCCTTTGGACGTGTCAGGAGGTATACGTCCCGGAAGATACCTGACATCCGAAATTTGTCCTGATCCTCCAGGTATGTTCCGTCACACCACTTTAACACCAGTACCGCCAGACAATTTTCTCCCTTCCGGACATACTCAGTCACATTAAACTCGCTTGTGGCATGGGACACCTGGCTATACCCCACAAAGCATCCGTTTATCCACAGATAAAAACAGGAATCTACTCCTTCAAAATCCAGATAGATATTCCCTTCTATCTCGTCCAACACAAAGTCCCTGACATACGCGCCGCAGGGATTCTCAATTGGAACATGAGGCGGGTTGTAGGGAATCGGATATTTTTGATTGATATACTGATGACTGTCCACACCGTAATACTGCCAACAGGCTGGAACAGACACCTTTTGAAATTCTTCTGCTCCACCTTTGACCGCCTCCCAAAACAGCTCTGGTACATCATAGATAGAATGGTAAAATGCAAAGTCCCATTCTCCGTTCAGCAACGTCTGCCGACTCTCTCCTTTCAGATTTTCCGGCATATAATAGGCTCTGGGTTCTTCCGTTCCCAGATGCAGAATATTGGGATTCTCATAATAATTTTCTAATCTCATAACAGTTTTCCACCTCGTCTTTTCTTTATAGTGTCTCTATCTCAAACCGAAATCTGGCGTCCTCGCCATACCACATTGGAAAATTCGTTCCCCACACATTGTTGTACAGGTTCAGGCTAAACCCTTGCTCCAGCCTGGGCAGCTCCTCTGTAAAATTCAAAAGACAAGGCCCGCCAATGGCGATCAAGGGCGCATCCAGGGTACGAAATACCCCGTGTTCCAGCCGCACCTCATCTGCGGCATGCATCCTCCTGTTTCCGCCCGGCACAACCTGATCCGGGCGGATGTCTTCTCCCATCTTCTGTATGCTCTGGATCCGGTCTCCAGTATAAAATACAACCCATGCCGCCTCCGGGATCCGGCTGATTTCCTTGCCGAACCAGGCGAAATCAAATTTCACACGCCCCGGCTCAAATTCCACTTTCATTTCCACTTCTCTCATTCCACCGTAAAGAACAATGGCTTCCTCCGGCAGCCGCAGCTTGGCAACCACCTGCTCCCCCTGGTACCAGATCTGTGTTTCACAGGGTTCATAGCGTCGATAGCATTCCACAGCTTCTGCCACTCCTATCTTTCCAAAATCCTCCACCGCCCAATTCTCCTGGGAAGTCATATATTGTGAACGGAACCGATCGTATTCCTTCTGGGAAAATACTTCATAGCAAAAACCAATCTTCATTCCTTTCAGAAACGGAACAGACAGCAGTTCTATTTCCCCCTTCTCTGTTACGCAAATCTGATTATCTCCAATGGAGATACATTCTCCCGGAAGTACTTTCTTCCATCCTGATATGTCTGTCCCGCATCTTTTATATTCCTCCATAGCTTCCTTTGCAGTTCTTTTTTCCTTTGACGGCAAAGCTTCCATCGCCGCGGTAAGGTACTGCCGCTGCTCCTGCCAGGAGTACTCCATCTTCCGGAATTTTTCCGTTCCCCGCACGTTTCGGAACGCTTCCTTCTCAAAATAGCGATGTTCCCCTCTCAGGTCCCCGTTCTCCAGCTTTTCCCCCAGATACATCTTCTCATCCAGGCCCCAGGTATGCTCCGGCACGCAGAGCAGCTTCCGGCACAGAATCTCTCTGTCCTCCTGCGGCAATTGATCCTTCAACCGCAGCAATGCCCGATACTGGCACATCTTCCTGGGATCCGTCCCTGCTCCATGTATCCAGGTATCACCGATCTCCTCCGTCACCACCGGAAGTTCCTGAGCGATCGCAATCGCTGCAACATCCTCCAGGGTTCCCGCCATAATCTCTGCCCCGGGGTACTTTGCATGAAGCATGCGGTATAGCCCGCGTATCTCCTCCACAGACTGGGGTCCGCGGTTATCCCCCGTGTGAGCGAAATATGCTGCTGTATCAGACGCCCCGATGACAGACATCTCCCCGTAATCCTTATGGTACATCACAACAAGATCTTCCCCGTTGGCGTTTCTCCAGCGGAACAGCTCCGGCACCTTGGGAGGCGTAGAGGCCGGATTGACTCCAATGTGCAGAAAACGTATCCCGGCTCTGTACAGCGGAGCGATGATTGCTTTCGTATGGCCAGGTACATCCGTCATCTTAGCCGCAATGGTCTTCCTGCCAAAACGCTCATCCAGCTTTTTTGATATTCCCAGTCCATATGCAAAGAGCTCCTGATCCATCAGCTCCGTATGAGTCGTAAAAGGAAGTCCATGCCACCGAAGATCCCCGTGGCAAATTGCCTCCTCCAGAAGTTCCGGGTGCTCGCCCTCCTCCAGGTATTTTTCAACCAGCCAGGAGCCAGTGGTCCAGATAAAACGCTCCTTCTCGCCGCGCATCGCTTTTGCCATATCCATGGCGGCCGGTATATAGCTCTGCAGATAATTTTTTTCCACCTGACCCGCAAAATCCGTAAACCCAAGATCAAGATGTGTCTTAAAAATCACAATTATTTTCTTCATTCTGCTTTCTCCTGATGAAATCTTTCAATATCAACTGGAATCACTGCAAAGGCATCCACAAAGATTCCCTGGTCACAGTCTCCGACCTTCTCCAGTTGTATCGTATTATTTCTTCCTTTTTCCAGTACTATTTCCGTATAGAGGTTCTGCATCTGCTCCATTCCAAAGCCCCCAGTAAATGGAAAATGCAGCCTACTGCAGGATTTTCCATTTACCAACAGCTCATACTCAGAGCCCTCCTGCTCTCCGCAACAATAATGAATCTCCAGACCGTAAGCGCCGCCCACTCCGCCATCCACATGCGGGATGGCAACACCGTACTCTGGCTTACCCAGATACTTTACGATTCTTCCGCTTACTGCCAAGGGCTCCGTCTCCCACTGGGGCAATCCGTCCCAGCACCCATTTCCCGCAGGGAACAGGGTTCCATTAGCTGCCGGATACACCTTGCAGCAGCTCTTCTCTGTCTCCACGGTAAGATGCGCAATCTCCAGCTTTCCCTTCTGATATTCCCTGGTCCACAAACCGATTTTGTTGAGCCCCGGCTTTAACATGGTTTTCACCCGTTTCTGATGAACCAGCTTTCCAAAACCTGCTTCTGTCTCCGGAAACGCAATGGACTGCTGTTCCGTTCCGTTTATATACAGAACTGTGGCGGCATCCGCCTTTGGGCAGCAATAATCGATGATCAGCTCTGCATCTTTGCCCTGTCCGCCGTCCGCATACACCTCCAGTCCGGCGCCCCGCAGCTCCAGATTCCGAAGGATCAGATGATTTGCCCCGTTTACATTCCAGGAAAGGCTGGCGCCTCTCCCCCGCCTGGAAAACAACGGCTGCGCCGTACAGCGTTTTTTTCCATTGTCAAAGGAAAACCAGCTGAGTTCCGCCTCTCCCTCCATCAGAAGATAGAGAGCCTTTTTTCCGACCTCGCAGGATAGGGTGCATTCATATATTCCTTCCTTGCCGGACAGGTGTTTCTCGTGCATCCCCGCCATTTCCGCTCCGCCCTCCAGGTCGCAGTTTCCCAGCAGCTTACCCTCGGGAGAATCCTCGTAGATCCACATTCTTGCATGAGCCTTTCCGGCGGCGCATATCTGCATCCGCGTATTTTCCTCCAGATTCAGTATCTCCGGGAAATACAGATACTCCCCATCCCGCAGTTCTGTGACAATAGCTCCGTTCTCTTTTTCCTTTTTGCATGCTCTTGCCGCTGCGTAATACCATCGCGCCTCGATGCGCTCCCATGCGGCGTCATACTGACCGCACCCATAGGCCGCGATCTCCTGTTCTATCACAATGTCTCCGTTTTCCCGATAATGGCAGGGCACAAGATAGGAGGCTCTCATATAGCGGTTGGGATTGTCCATTCCTCCCGCCGCAAAATACGTCTGATTGTGGTAAGTGAAAAAGGAACCGTGGTCATTGGTAAAGCCGATATGTCCCCGATGGATATAAGGGCCATACACATTGTCAGACACTGCATAGTAGGACGCATGTGTGAGATAATAGATTCCATTTTCCTTATGAATGGAAGGCTTGTCCTCCGGACAGGGATTCCCCACATACTCGATTCTCCGGAGCGGTTCCGCCAGATGAATCATATCCTCCCCAAGCCTTGCGATCAGATAGCAATCCCATGGTTCTTTCTGAAGACACGTTCCCACCACCAGATAAGCTTCCCCATCCTCGTCCACAAACACATGGGGATCCCATTTCTGAATATTCTGGGGATACGTGTCATAGTCCACCAGGGCATGCCCCAGGACATCCCGGAATGGGCCAGCAGGATGCTCCGATACCGCCACGCCAACGCCCCAGTCCCCGGTGGAAAAATATAGGTAATAAGTTCCGTTTCTATACGCGGCATCTACGGCCCAGCACTGATCCATGCTGCCGCAGTAGAATTCTTTCGGATCAATGACCGCATCCAGCTGCCAGTCGATCAGATCCTTGGAGGACCAGATCTGCCAATCCTTCATGCAGAAGCCCTCGGTATAGCCCGGTGCGTCGTGGGTCGCGTACAGATATGCTCTGCTCTGAAATATATGAATATGGGGATCGCACACCCCTTGTCTCAAAATTAGTGGGTTCATTTTATCGTCTTTCCTTTCGTTTCCCTGCGTCCTTCCGAGTCATAATAATATTTTGAAATTCTTTATCTCAAAAGGCCCAAACTCCACTTCCACCCGCACTCCGGTCAGAGGCTCTCCACACACATGCTCCAACATGTTGCAGGGGATCATTTTCTGTATGGGATACTCCGAATACAGGATCACTCTGCGTCTTCCGCCCAGACACTCGTGCAGCCGCACGATCAGGCATTCCTCATCCTCCGCCTTCTTGACGGCGTCGATCATGACGCCCTCTCCCACAAGTCCCAGCAGCAGTCTTGTATCCGCAAATGCCCCTTTCAGCACCTGTGCCGGGTGATTCAGCTGATTCGCCGCCGCTATGGTTCCGCCCTGGGTCAGATCCCCTCTGTGAGGATAGAGACTGTAGGTAAAAAGATGCGTTCCCATATCCGCCTCCGTATCCGGGTACTTGGCGCTCTTCAGAAGGCTGATCCGCATAGTACTATCCTTGACACTGTAGCCATATTTGCAATCATTCAGGAGACTGACGCCGTAACCTGTCTCAGACAGATCCGCCCACTTATGCCCGCAGACCTCGAATCTGGCCAGATCCCAGCTCTGATTCCAGTGGGTGGGACGTTTTACATGGCCAAACTGGCTGTCATAGGCCGCCTCCGTATTTCGGATATCCGTGTCGAAGGCCGCTTTCAGGATTCTGTGATCCTCCTGCCAGTCCACCTGGGTTCGGAAATCAATCCTTCTGGAATCCCGGTATACCACCATATCCTGAATCACCCTGGACTTCCGGTAAAGATACGTGAATCGAAGCACCGCTTTCCGCTCATTCTGTTCCGCCAGCTCTGCCGGTTTCGCAAGCTCCATGATCTCCTTCTTCTGAAGATGGAAAATATCGAGATCCCAGGCGTCAAAATGCAGCGGCTTATCCTCGTATACCTCCAGCACGTTTCCCCTGCCGCCAGCGCCCAGTACCGATCGCCTCTCCTCCTTGTCATACAGCAGGATCAAGTTTCCACTCCCGTCCCATTCCATGGAATAGAAGGGTGTCTCTATCCGTTTTTCATCCATCTGGATGCTCCAATTCTTTAAAGCATCTTCCGGCTCCGCTTTCTTATTCTCTCCGTCCTCCGGCACGAATGTGATATTGCTCACCGATAAAGGCTTCACATCCATCCACACGTCATAGCCCTCTGGGCTCCCTGTGGCTTCCAATTGATTTCCCTCTGCATCGTAAAAGCTTCCGTTTCTTTTCTCCGGAATATTCACCAACTCCATTCCACCAAAGCTGTTGGCGGAATATATGCCGTATGTATTCTCTGTCTCTTTTTTCAATCCTTCCAGCACCTTTTCGCACACCAGTGCCGTCTGCTCCTCTGTGCGCCGGTAGCTCTTTTGGGCATCCTCATATACCTCATGAATGGAGGAACCCGGAATAATATCGTGGAACTGGTGCAGCAGCACACATTCCCAGCTGTCATGAAGCTCCTGCCAAGGATATTCACCCTTTTGCAAATATAGCAGGGACGACAGCCACTCACTCTGCCCCAGCATATGCTCCAGTCTGCGATTGTAACGCTTTGTTCTGCTCTGGGAGGTGTAGGTTCCCCTGTGAAGTTCAAAATACAGCTCTCCGTCCCAGGTGTGCACATATTGATCGGTATGCTCCACCTGATCGTGGATCTTACGGAAGAATTCACCCGCTGGGGACTGCTTCACATGAGGCATGCCCGGCAGACGGTCAATGGCTCTTCCAAGCTCCAGCATATCCCGGTTGGCGCTTCCGCCGCCGTCCCCATACCCAAAGGCAAATAAAACATCCTTACTCAATTCCTTGTTCTTGAACCGCTTCCAGCATTTCTTCACGGTATAGGGCGTGATGACTCCGTTGTAGGTGGAACTTCTCACCTCATCCGGCTCCCCATCGTCTGGAGTGCTGATAAAATAAGTAAGTATTTCTGTTCCGTCCATGCCTCTCCACTTGAACAGATCGCAGGGAAAGGTATTATACTGGTTCCAGCCAATCTTGATGGTCATAAACGTATCGATCTCACACTGCTTTAGAATCTGGGGCAAAGCCCAGCTGTAGCCAAACACGTCCGGAAGCCACAGGAATTCACATTTTTTCCCGAACTCCTGCTCCATGAACCGTGTTCCATACAGGAACTGGCGCACCAGGGATTCCCCGGAGGGGATGTTGCAGTCCGCTTCCACCCACATACCGCCGTCCGGCTCCCAGGCTCCTTCCTGAATCTTCGCCCGGATTCTCTCATACAGCTTGGGATTATCCTCTTTTACGAATTTGTACAGCTGGGGCTGGCTCTGAAGGAACCTGTATTCTCTATACTGATCCATGAGATGCAGCACCGTGGAAAAAGAGCGCTGAGCCTTCTCTCTTGTATGCTTCAATCTCCACAGCCAGGCCAGATCAATGTGGGTATGACCTACCGCATGTACCGTCACCTCCGTGTGCTTTTCCAGTCGGTTCAGCTCCTTCATCAATACCTGCCAGGCCTGATCTGCCGATTCATAGAAACGCTCACTGTCCCAGTCAATACACCGCAATGCCCGCTCCAGGACCGCAATCAGATTCTGATAATTCTCGTTCTCCTCTCCAAGCAGCTCCAGTGTTCCGGTGATGGCCCTGCCATAATAATACAGTTCGTCTGTCTTCTTATGAAGATATGCGATATCCGCCTGCTTAAGCCGGTGATGCATGTTCTTCCTGGAGCCGCCCTCCTCCAGACCGGTCCACAGCAGGAAGGTCAGCCGCACCTCCTTCCCCGCCTCCTCTGTAAAAATCACCTCCCGGTGATTGGCATCGATCCCCTGATAGCAGATTCCATCTACATAGAGCAAGCCTTCCGCACTTCTGCCGCCTGACCCGGTTTCACTCATATCAAAAAGTATTGCCACCTGGCTATCCTCTCTGGGCTCTGGCAGACACAAGCGCTTCTCCAGCCAGAGATAACAATCCCGGCCGCTGAACATATCGTCCAGTCCAAAGGCCTCTCCCTCTATTTTTTCCGGGATCTCATGATAGGCCTCATCCGCCGGACAAGACCCCGGCATGGAGACAAAGGGCGCGATACTCTGTCTGGAAAAGTATCTCCTCTCGCACAGTTCCTCCACACGTCTCTGAAATTTTTCAATGGCTAAAAAGTTTTTTTGCATGTCAGTCTCCTAAAGCTTTCATAGATGCCTCATATACCGCATCCAGATTCTCTATCTTCCAGTCCGGGGTAGAACCATTCCCCATGGTCAGCATCAGATGTCCCTCCAGCCGGTCATAGGTCTTCACCAGAAAATTCACTTCCTCCTTCACCTCTTCCACTGTCCCAAACGCCATCAGACGCTGTACCTCAAATCCCGCAAGGATGCAGATCTGGCTGCCAAATTCTTTTGCGATCTCCTCTTCCTTCATAGTGTTCTTCTGGATGGGATGAATCACATCCAGTCCGATCTCAATGAATTCCGGCAGGAATATCTGTATATTGCCGCAGCTGTGAAGCCAGAAATGCGTTCCCAGCTCATGAGCCTTGTCGATCAGCTTCTTATAATAAGGCTTAAAGAACTCCCGGAAGATTTCCAGTGAGAAAAAGGGACCTGTCTGGGTTCCGATATCATCCGACACAAAGAAACCGTCCACATCCCAGGCTTCCTTGGCCCGCTCCATGCATCTCATATAGAAATCGGTCAATCTGGAGAACAGTCGGTGTACCTCGTCTGGATACAGGAAAAAATCAGTCAATGCATTCTCCATCCCCCGCAAGGACCAGAGCCGTTCAAAAAAACAATACCACCAACGCCCCAGAAGATACCGCCCATCCTTTTCCTTCTCACAGGTGATAAGTGCCGGTGATTCCGGATCCGGAAATGTCTGAAAGAAAGTCTCTACCTCCTCCTCATTCTCCCAGTCCTCCAGTACACACTGGGCATCCAATCCTTTTCCTTCCTGGCTTCTTGCTCCCGGCGGCGCCCAGAAAAATGCCGGATCCTCCGCCGGCCCCTCCGTCATTCCCGGCATATTCAAAAACACTTCATCCACATCGCAGGGATACTGTCTCTGCCACTCCTGATAGATCTTCTCATCCTCTCCAAACATGTTATTATAGATCCACAGATCATACAGCAGCGGGATTCGTTCCGCTCTTCCTTTTCCTTCTATCACATTTTTTACTTCTTCTCGTGTCAATGTTCTCATTTCATGCTCTCCTCCAGCGAAACTTTCTTTTATCTATTAGACTCTATCGAATAATCACCATATTTTTGCCACAGCTCCAGCATCCGCTCATACCGCTTCAGAGGCATTCCCGTATAGACGCAGTTCGATGTGGAAAAAATATATCCTTTTCCAGCTGCCATTCCTTCCCGCAGTGAACGCATCACATCCGCATCACATTCCTCATCGGTTCCAGTCTGCAGCAGACCGCAGTTCACATTTCCAACCAGTGCAATCTTGTCTCCTACAATTTCCCGAACCCTTGGAATACTGACGCCCCCCTGGGGATCCAAAGAATGTATGGCGTCCGGTCTGCAGGCTGCAATCTGATCCAATATGGGCATAATATTTCCGTCGGTATGTTTGATCGTGTAATATCCCATATCCCGGTAGGCATCAATGATTTCTTTCAAATACGGCGCTACCAGTTCCGCAAACTGCTCCGGCGCAAAAAATGGATTGACATTGAAGCAGTAATCAGAGCATAGGGTGAACCCATCCAGCAAATGGCCTCTCTGATCCAGTTCCCTGGCAAGCTGATAATGTTCCTCCACCCGCTGCCTGGAAATCTCATTGAGCTTCTCCGGCTCCTCCAGCATCTGTACGGCAAAATCCATCATAGAATCTCCGTCGGGAATGGCCCAGGTAGGATCCCCGTGCATCATCAGATAATATTCATCGCCGGATTTTTCCCGGATGGTCTCAAGAATCCACTGTATGTTATCCACACCCTGGAGGTTTGTCTGCACAAAAATTGCGCTGTGATTATACTTTCTGGCTGTATCAATGAGTACATCCGCAATATCACTAATCTGGCATTTCTGTTCCTGATAACTCATCTGATTCCACTGGTTATAAAGCCGATGCTGGGGATGCATCTTGCCAAAAGCCTCCATCGTAAGAAAAAATACCAGTTCAAAATGCGGTACACGTCCCCCGATTTTTTCACACTTTAAGGTTTTGATAAAACGTTCTCTTTCTGTCATGATAAGCTCCTTAAAAGAGAGTGCATAAATGCACTCTCTGACGAATAATTTCATTTTCATCTACATCATTTCATATTTCCTGTCTTCTCTCTTCTTTCTCACAACCAACATGGCTATGCCAAAAGCTGCAATAACCAGGAACATCCAAATTAAGCCATCGCTCTGATCACCCGTCTTTGGCGCATTGGGCTTACTGTTGTCTCCAGCACTGCCGTTCTTACCTCCGCCTTCTTCCGTATTGTTCTTATCATCGCTATCGCCGTCAACGGAGGCTTCCTTCACAAGTCTCTCAATAGCATCATTTAACTCTTTTGCTGCCTCATCCACCTTTGTCTGGTCATCTGTACTCAGATTCACATCATCCATAACTGCCTTTGCAGACCTCATAGCTGCTTTCAGAACACTTACACTCTCCTCTGTATACCGGGTCAAGTCGATTCCGGAAGCCTTGTTGATCAGTTCCTGAAGATTGGACTTATCCGCTTTGAATCGCTGGGCAAGTATCGCGTTAAGCAGTGTATCTACCACAGGTTCAATATCCTCATCCAGGGCATCCTCATCATTGAACACGCCCTTTCCGGCCTCCAATGCTTCTGTCAGCTGCGGCCAATAGCTCTCTACATACTTGTCCGCGTTGGGCATCATGCTCTCCGCTTTCCAGATGAGCTGTTCCAGATAAGTCTTGTCACCTTTTACAATACCAAGACCCCAGATACCTTTCAGCAGATTGTCCCATGCCTGGTCAACCTCTGCCTGAACCGCTTCCTCATCCTCTAGAACGACCTTTGCAGCTGCCAACGCTTTCTCAAAGAACGCTTTTGCACTGGCTGTCACACCGTCGGTGCTTAAGGTCTGGGCATAATCATAAGTCGCCTGCAGCAGATATTTATCCGCCTTGTCCGTCTCCTGCTTCTCCGCCTCGAACTCCGCTGTGATGGTCACATCCTGGGCTGGCATCGTAAAGGTATAAGCTCCCGATTCTCCCTCCACTGGCGTCAGATCACAAGCCGCTCCGTCCACACCTGTTACGGTCAAGGTTCCGGCTTTCATGCGATAACCGTCAAATGCCTGCTCATATACCGTCACAACATCACCCTCGTGGACTCTGGAGTAATCCCTGGAAGCGCTGGTTGCGATATCACCGTTTTCCGTCTGTTCAACAGCAATCTTATTGGTGGCATACAGTGTAACCGGCTCTCCTATTTTCTCTTCCAGATTCGCCTTATTCACCTGCTGCAGCGTCCATTCCTTGTCCGCCACCGTCTCTGTCAAGGTCCATACTTTTCCGTTTATCCATGCGTTTTTCATCTCATTCTGAAGCTCTTTGGTGTATTCACCGCCGACTACAAAGGCTCCCTTCTGGATTGCGTTGTTCCAGGTCTTGAGCATTTCCGCCATATACGGATAAGAATTAAATGTGTTCCGGTTCACATACCAGCCTGCACCGGCATTCCAGCCGCCCTTCATGGACAGATTCATCAGCAGCTGCGCTTTCCCGTATCCGCCGTGATTTCCGTGGTCATACATCCATCCCAACATACAGGGGAAGAAGTTCTGCTCGTAGTAATTCAGATAATTCATCATGGCATGGATCGGTGTATTGGACTCGCCCCAGCTGATTCTGGAATGTACATCCCATACATTGGTGTCCATATCACTTGCTTCCGTGAGGAATCCGTCCGCCTTGCCAGCTTCCTTCACCTCATTATATACACTCTTCATGTACATTGCGGGAAGCATGGAGCTGTACACTGAGTATTTTGTTGATTCAAAGGAATCATAGGACATACAGTGGATGCCGATATCTCCATATACTTCACCCATACGGGAAGTCATCGGCTCGATGGACTCCCATCCGCCCAGTGCCGGGCATGTGTAGTAAGCCCAGAGCTTATATACATTCTCACTGACAACGTAGTCTGCCGCCTTTGTGCCATTCACACCGCGGGTACAGCCTGTCAGCTTCCATTCCCCATCCCCTACCTGAACACAATCGGTAAAGGTTACCAGCTCTTTGTCGATTCTTAAAAGTCTGCTGCCGCCGGATGCGCCTACCACTTCATTTGAGAATGGATGCCCGTCCTTCACATAGAGCTCCGTATCCGAGGCTGCCGCCTCCCTGGTCAATCCTGCAAATCCTGCGTAGGATAACGCGCTGCTGGCCTCCGGCGTCATGTATTTGGTGCCCCAGGAGATAAGGTTCGACAGGGTGTGTGTACCCACATACACATCATATTCCGCAGCTTTTTCAACCAACAGCCTGGCATTCTCATCGGAACCGCCAAACAGACCGTTAAATTCATAGGAGCCGTCACCGTTCCAGGGGCCGCCTGCGCCATACTGGCCATAGATGTAATTGATCCCGGCTGCGTTGGCCATCTTTGCGTCATTTTCTACAACATCCAGTCCCCAGATCGCATCATTGAATACCAGGAAATCCTGTCCTGTCTCCACAGAGGTCTTCTGCCACTGGCCATTGATGGTGATATGCGGCAATCCCTCCTTGATCTGGATATTCGATATCACATTCAGTATATTGTCCCGTCTTGTTCCATACAGCGCCACGGAGGATCCGATCATGCTGGCAAGTTCATCCGCATACTTTCCAGTCATAGCGGGCTGCATTTGCTTTACCTCCGAAAAATAAGCGATCGTCCGCATGGTATCCTTTGTATAATCCCATGTGTATGCCTGCAGGGCGCTTCCCCAGGTGGAGAAAGCTGCCGTGTTGGAATAGATATTTCTTGTGACACGCGAATCCGCATAGCCGTTTACCGTGGGCAGATCCGGCGCATAAAAATCATTCTTATACTCGATGGGCCATCCGCCGATGGTCTTGGTATTCAGCATATGCATACCGATGGCATATGTCTCATCATAAGCGGTTCCTACCGTCTGACCTCCGGTGGTGATGGTATTTTTGATTGGTCCCCAAAGGATTGCCTGTATGGAAATGCCGTCCGGTTTCTCCACCTTAGAGAGTGTCAAAGACGTATAGTCGCCCTGTTTCTTCACAGTTACTTCCGCCGTCGCATTGATGGAGGCAAATCCAAAGGTAAGTATTCCTGCGTTTTCATCATAGGAGACAGAGGTAGGCGTCTCAATATGATAATCCGCGATCAAAGATACCAGACTTCTGTATTTTCCATCCGGTCCGTCCGAATAGTAGTCTGTTCCATCCAAAGTGCTCACAAGCTTCGTCACCTGTCCATGGCTGTCAAGGGTCATGTCCAGCAGACCCGCACGAAGCACTACCGCATCCGGCTGAGCTGGTTCTACCCAGGTGGCGGTAAGCGTAATGTCTCCTGTCACCGGGCTTCCGAAATTATAAGGCGCTTTATTCAGCTTCCAGCCTGCAAAGACAGCTCCTTCCTTACTGGGATTTTCCGGCCTGACAACGGCAAGACTATCCGTAACCTGTATCGGAGCGATCTCTGTTCCGCCGTCTGAGTCAAAGGTGACGGTATGAATGTCCGCATCCATCCAGTTGGCAACAAGCATCATATCCTCGGTGACGGGATCACCAAAATCCCACGCTTTGCCGCCAACCTCATTTACTGTCCATCTGTCAAACAGCTTTCCGACCACTGAGTAAACGGGTGTTTCCGGCCTGGAGATGTTGCTTCCGCCCGTGACAGACACCTTCTCTGTCTTATCGCCATCTCTATAGTCGAAGGTGACAATGCATTTCTTATATGCCTGCAGCTGAATCATCTGCGGCAGACTGTTGCCTGTGCTGTTGCCGCTGCACCACCAGCGGATATACTGAGCCTTCGTCGTGTCAAAGGCAATGGTTTTTGCTCCATTTTCGGCATAGGCTTCATCCGCACCCGCCTTCACTCCGGTCAGAGTGCCATTCGCCAGCTTGCCTCCACAGACGGTCTTTCCGGAATCAGAGGGATCCTGTCCTGCCTTGTTGTCCGTGTCTGAATTGTACACATTCGTCCAGTTCTTCCCGTCCTCCGATATCTGAACGATCTGTGCCAGATACGTAAAGCCTCCCTTGCTCCAGATCTGGATGGTGTTGATATCCTGTGCTTTTTTCAGCTTCATCTGCACATAGACAAGCTCACCCAGTTCGCCGTCCTCGTTCACACTGGGGGCTTTCCAGTTATCTGTGACGGAACCGCAGGTCAGGTCGGAGAGATCGTTGCGGCCGTAACCGCCCCACCATCCATTGGTGGCCGCCCCCTTGGAGTTGAACGCAGAACCGGTAACTTCTGCCTGATAGGCAGCATTTCCCTCCGGGATCTGCACAACGGGTATTTCTCCGCCGGCTGTGTACACCTCAAGCTCTCCCACCGTCAATGCGTTGGGCCAGCAATTGGTGCTCTGCCCCTGCTGGGTAGCGCCGTGCTGATAGTACCGCACATACCGGGCATTGGTTGTCGGGAACTCGACGCTGATGCCGTCCTCCCCGTTCTTTGGCTCCTGGTACAATCCGGCAGCATCCGTGCCTGCGCCAAAGCCAAAGAAATTATTCACATCTGTGTTGTATACCGTTTTTGTAGTCTCATCTGCAAAATCTGCATCGTTGGACACCTGAATCACCATGTTATGGGATGTATTATAGTATCCTGCATCCGGCGGCCATACACCGAAATACACAATCTGATCAATATCATAGCTCTCCCCCAGGTCGATCGTGATATACGGCTTTGTCGCCGTGTCCTCAGCCTCCGCTGACGTATGGTACATATAGCTCTTGTCCCAGCCTCTTGCTTTTGCTCCGTCGGTGATCAGTTCTTTTCCTGCCTCCGGCATGCCGGGCGCAACGGTCACCGTCTTGTGCAGCGCAACATTTTCTTTCGTTTCCGCCTGAACCCTTTGCGGCGATACGAATGCCGTAGATACCAGCATACTGGCCGCCAAAAGAAAGCTCAGGCCCTTCCTCCATTTTCTCATTTGTTTGAGTTCTCCTCTCCTTAATGATTTTTTACTTCTGCTTCTTTTTTACCGCAGACACTTTGTTCTTATATTTTCCGGCACATATACCTATATTTCAACTCAAAAAAGTAACACTCACTCTGAAATGTGTGGAAATGACATCTCTAAAATCTTTTGCTAACTCACTTATGCGACGAAAATGTGCGCCGCTAGGCGCACTTAGCAAAATCCCCGGCTTCCCTTTTCGGAAACCGGGGATTCTTGTTACAGAATACGCTCTTCTTTTACATTATACGCGACGTTTTTTTCTCTGATTCCAGGCTGCTGCTAATTCAGTAAACAATGCCAGTAATGCTGTCATTCCCCAGAGGGCAATCGGTGCGCTGTCTCCGGTCTTGGGTGCCGTCGACTTATCTGCATCGCTGCTACTGCTGCCGTCTGCCTTGTTACTGTCGTCCTTGTCGCTGTCATTCTTGCTGCCGTCATCTCCGTCAGCCGCGGCCAGCTTCAAGCCGTCCATCGCACGTGCCAACATTTTAGCTGCATCATCCACCTGTGCCTGATCGTCCTCGGTCAAAGCTTCGTTTGCCAGCACTGCCTGGGCTGTCTTGAATGCTGCCCGGAATACTGCTGCACTCTCCGGCGTATACTTGGCGGTATCAATTCCGCTTGCTTTGTTGATCAGCTCCTGCAGATTAGACTTGTTGGCCTTGTACCGCTGTGCCACGATGGCATCCAGCAATTCATCCACCATGGGAACAATATCCTCATCCATGGCGTCTCCGTCCTCCATAACACCATAGGCTTTTGTCAGGGCATCCACCAACTGTGTCCAGTGTGTCTCCACATACTTGTCCTGATTCTTCTGCATCTCCTCCGCTTTTGTAATCAGAACCTCCAGCATGGTCTTGTCGCCCTTCTTAAGGCCTAATCCATGTACCGCGTCAAAGAGCTTTTCGATGGCAGCCGTGATCTCTTCATCGCTAGCCTCCGGTCTGTTGTCAAGGATATCCTTTGCCTCCGCCAGCGCTTTTTCGAAGAATGCTACTGCGGAATCTACCACGCCGTCTGTGCTCAGATCCTTCGCCTTGTTATAAACCTGCTCCAGCAGACCTAACAATTTCGACGGTTCTTCCGGAGATTCATTCTCTGTTATGGTCACCTTAGCGCTTACTTTGATGTCGGTTCCTGTGATCACACCTTCTACTGCCAGGGTTCCTGGCACTGCGACATCTGCCTTATCGATGGTATTCCAGGTTACTGATACAAGTTCCTTCTCACCCGTGTTGTACACAACCGTAATGTCTTCGCTGGGAAGAACAGGCACCGTACCTGCCTGCGTTGTCACATCTGCTCCGATCGTCTCCACTACCGTTTTCTCAACTGTAATCTCCGGTGCAAAAATCTGTATCTCTGCCAGACCACGCTCAGAAGTCGCCTGGTGATATTTCACTTCCGGATCAATGGTGAATCTCATGGAATATGCCTTCACTGGCTGGTCTAAGGTAATTATGTTGTCCGGCTGACCATCCCATGCAAGCTCTGTTACTTTCTGGCTGTAGATCAGCTGTCCCTCTGCATCAAAGAACTCCAGAAGTCCTTCCACAATGGCATTCACCGCATGTCCCCGGTCAACCAGGTTCACACCGCCGATCTCTGTCTCCGCGTCAAAATCCAGTTTGATCCACGGAGATTTATCCGCCTGTTTTGCAGCCCAGCAGGTATTCTTATTGCCATCCACTGCCTTATTTGCCGTATACCGGTCATCCACATTATTTCCATCCGGCACACCATTCCTGTCTCTCACGGAAGATACTGTCACATTTGATGCGCTCACCGCAAGATTCCTACCAAGTGCCGTAACTGTTATCTCTTCACTTTCTACGGTAATACCGTCGTAAGTTACCACTGCCTTTACCGTTGTGGCAAATCCATTTTCAATATCCTCATCAAGAAGAAGGGTGTTCGTTCCTTCTACCTGTCTTAAGCGCTCGTCTCCGATCACATACTGCACCTCTGCGTCTTTCGCCGCCACAGTCGTTCCGTCGCTGAGTTTGATTACCGGAGCCGCCACAAGAGGTTTGCCGTAGGAAACTGTTCTGGTAGGAACAGCCAGCTCCACTGCGCTTAAGTAAGGCAATAATTCCAGTTTTCCTGCTTCGTTCACAGTTACGAAGAAGCTGTTCTCGGCATATCCCGGTCTCTGGGCAACCACTGCCTGCATCACCTGAACTGTGATCCTTGTTCTTCCGGGATTCACCGGTGCAAGCGTATTGTCCTCATTTACCTTGACAACGGATTCATCCTCACTGATCACGGTAACCTGGGCACCCTCCAGACTGACTTCCTCGCCTCGCTGATCCAGGCCTGTCATGTCGATGGTGATGCGCTTTCCGTCTTCCGATACTGTTGGATCTAATGCAAGCTGGGACAAGGCACTGCTGATATCCTCACCCATGAGCATCACTTCCATAATATCGAAGGCTCCACCGTTTCTTCCTGTAAACTGCAATCTGATATATTTCGTGTTAAAATCTACTTTGTATGGAGTGTAGAAGCCAAACCATGCGCTTCCGCTGGGCCCATTTGCAGTAGTCTGGGTCGTCCATGCTTCCCCGTCCTCGCTGGTCTGGATCTCAATAGTCGCAGGCGTGTTGACATAGCTCTGATCTTTGGTGTTGTAGTAAATGTCAATCTCAGAGATATCCGCCTTCTGGGGCAGCTCAAAGGTCATCCATCCGCTTCCTTCGGCAGTCCATTTGGAATCGTCGTGTGTGGTTCCATTTACGATCTGCCCGTCCTTTATCTTGTCAACAGACGCTTCATTGGCGCTTGCAGTGATCTTTGCTTCCCCTGACAGATTTGCCGCCGGGCGCAGATCCAGATATACTCTGTTGGAAGTATATGTCGTACCGTCCTTCTTTACCTCCGCCCACACAACGGCGCGGGTCAGCTCCTGTACCGGCTTTGGAATCAGCTTCCCGTTTCCGACGATCAACGTGTCGTTCTCCGTGATCTTAATGGGCACATACTTATCGCCGCCCTTCAGATCCACGGTTCCGGTATGCCAGATGATTTCCGCGTCATTTAAACCGGTAGCTCCGCCGTCCACAGAACGTCCCTCTAAGGATAAGTCATACATGCCATAGCAGGAAACCTCACCGTAGACCTCACGTTCTCCCACATGCAGCGCCACACTGGTGATCTCATCATCCACAAATGCCGCGCCATCCTTGACGCTGATGGTGATATCCTCGCTCACGGTCGTACCTTCATAAGTTCCGCTCACTGTCACAACGGCTGTTCCGTCGCTTACCGGGCTCACAAGACCGTTCTTATCCACCGTCACGACGCCGCTGGATACGCTGTAGATAACCTTTTCCAGACTTGCTTTCAGTGCCGGATATGTCATATATCCTTCCACATCCAGCTGCACCTTCCCGTCCTCTGTGGGAATTCCCTTCAGATAGAGGTTGGTCAGCTTGTACTTGCGCACCTGGCTGTCTGTCACAACCTTGATGATGGTGTCAACCTTATCTTCCTCCACGCCGCTCAGATCAATGGTCAGCGTGTCTCCTTCCTGGGTGAAGGACGCAATCTCCTCATCCCGGTTCAGCCAGATAACAGATGTCACCTTGTCTGCTACCGGTGAAATGGTTAAAACCTTGTTCTCGATGGCCCTGAATCCGATCTTGCTGTCCGGGCCTTCCATAATGTGCAGGTAGAGATTGTTGTCTCTGCTGGTGGCATATCCCCACCGTGGTCCGATGTTAGCATTGGGGAAAGCAAAATTGGCATAGTTGCCCTTTCCGTCATCCTCGTATCCATATCCGGAGAGGAAGTAAGGCGTTGTGCCGGTGGTGGATTCGTGGCGCTCGGAATATCCCTCCGGTGCAAACCACGCTGCCACATTTTCACGCAGATCAATGAATTCCTGCAGTGACTTCGGGTATCTTGTCGCAATATCTTCCGGGGAATCCCAGTTACTTCCTCTGCTCATAAGCGGCATTTGGTCATTGTTGTCCACGTAACCCCGGCCCGCGTTCATAATCATTTCCTTTGCCACCTGGGCATAATCGTCTCGGCGCGCATAGTAGGGGGTAGGATTATTCTTGGTGTGTGCCGATTTCCAGGGCTCAAATACCACCTTTTTCACAAAATGGTTCCGCCCCACATTGGAGTAAATACCGCTGGCCTCATGGGTTCCAAGATCGGGATCGCCGAACTCTTCGCCCCAGGCGTTGGAGTTGATGATAATATGGTTGCTGTAGTTGCGGACATTGCTGTACATCACATCGTAGTTGGCTCCTCTCATAGCTTGAGGTCCATCAAAATACAGGTAATCCGGGCTGTAGCGTTCAATCAGATCCGCCACGTTCTGAACAAATACATCGGTGGAGTAATGCTGCAGTCCGCCTCCCTCGGTGGCGTAGTAAAGTCCAAACCGGATGCCATACCTTTTCGCTGCCTCCTCGAAGATTTTCAGCTGATCCACCACATTTCCATTTTCGTCTTTCGCCATGTAGATATTCCTGTCATGCTTGGGATCTGCAAATTTGGATGGCCAGTAATAGTTCTGCTGTAATGCCTCGATAGACACCAGAGAATGTCCCTGGGCCTTGGCGCGCTCTGCCCACAAATCAGCAGAGAAATTTGGGTCTACAAAGGTTCTTGGGATAGCGATGCAGTGACTTAATGCGCCCACACGCCCTTCCTCAAACCACTTGTTTGGCCGTTCTTCCACAGTGATCGCAAAGGACTTCTCTGCGGTATTTCCCGCTTTGTCTGTAACACGAAGTGTGAATGTGTAATCGCCTTCTTCACAGGTAGCAGGGATGATTCCCTTGTCACTGTTCAAATCCGGTTTTCCATTCACAAGACCGTCCGCGATGGTTCCGTCCGGTAAAAGCTCCAGATTATCCGGAAGGGCGCCATCTATGATCTCCCAGGTGTATCCCGGTTCACCGCCTGCCGCCTGGAACCGGAATGCGGAAGCAGACAGACCGTAAGCGTTGTTGGTTGTGGATTTATTCCATACATAGGGCCACTCTTTGTAACCGGTGGGAAGTACGTTTCGGGGCAATCCCTCTGCATCCTTCAGTCCCTTGGTTGTAATCTCAAGTGCGCTCTCATCACCGCATTCTGTGGAATATACAAGCCCTTCTATCTCATTCCCGGAGGTGTCGGTGATTCTTCCGTAGAATCCAAGGTAGGATACATTGGCGTCCTTTGCGATGGGAACGCCGTTACCATTCACGTCCTCCGTGTAGGTGTGCTCAATCTGGATCAGCAGCTTATTCCAGCCTTCCTTTAATGTCACCTGCTTTACGGTCATGTCCTTCTGCACTTCTGCCGGAACCGTAGGCTTGATCAGTGCGCGGTCATTGAAGTACACACGGTAGGAACCGCTGGCGCCCACACGCACCTGAGCTGTCTGCTGCTTGTCACTGTACACATAGGTATGTGCATAGACGAACTTATTTTTCGTGTCAATGTTCTGTTTGATTGCATAGTAGCCGTTCAGATCCTGATAATCATCGTAATTCCGGTTGTAGATGCGGTCGTCAAAGTACTCCCATGCTCCGCGCTCCTCCCCGTATTCCAGATTCTGACCCAATGTGGGGGTAATGCTCTTTCCGGCCGGAACCTCCGGCACTTCTGCCTCACGGCCGTACACCTCCACCTCGGTAAAGCCAAGACCAACGTTTCTGGATTCCTTGACCCCGTCATGGATGATCTCCAGAGTGATTTTGGAGACATTTTTTACTGCGTTGTCAAATGTTGCTTTTCCAGGAGTCACAGAGTAGGGATCGATCTCCGTCACCTTCTGGGTCTGAAGCACATTGCCTTTTTCATCATACAGAGTAACATCCACCTCTGCCACATTGGATGTCCCATCCGGCCATGCCGCATTGTGTCTGTCATAAAAGGCCACTTCCTTTACCTCGATGGGATTGTCCCACTCCAACACAAAGGTCGGCTTGGGATCCCACTTGGGCCAATACGCCGGATCAAAATCGTTGATCCAATTGTCGTGCATCTGTGAGATCCACTCTGTATTCCGGTCTCCGTCTACAGCAAACTTTGGCAGCTTGTCCGCAGAAGGAGAATCGCCCGGATAATCCAGGGCGCCTGTCTGCCAGCTGGAGCTTGCGCTCACAGCTGCGTTTCCTGCAAGGTTGACGTATTCACCGTCTTCCTCCGCCTGAGCAATGGCTGCCACAGACGCACTCTCCTCCTCCAGTGCGTACCGGTACACAGATATCTCCGCAATACCGGTGATCGATGGATACGGTCTCAAGTCCGGATCCACCAGCACACGGACACTCTTCACATTTTCCAACGGAGTCGCCGGTGTGTAATACGTGGGAGCGCTTGCATCGCTCACTGTGGTCTCTACCCGGATTGCATCGCTCTCGCTTCCGTCTGCATAAGTGAAGATCAGATCATAATTTTTGTTTCTGTGGCGTCCATCCGCCCAGAGGGTAATTCCCATACATCCTACCGTTATGGGTTCCTCCCACTCCAGCTGTGCCCAACAGGGAACCTCCTTGCCCTCCGTCACCCATTGGTTCCGCTCCGAGCCATCGATCAGGAAGCTGGCCGGATTGGAGGCAAGTGTCGCAGACGATACTGTGGGCGTTGCCTTCTGGGCAAGGTTTGGATTCTCCGGCACCACCGTATCGTAGATGCCGTCCGCCACGGATGTGTCAAAGGGGCCCGACACCAGCCAGGTGTTCACAAAGGGAGCGTTTCCGCTTACCTGCTGGGCCTGTACATTGAGCAGGGAACTGCCTGCGGCAAAAGTGGATATCAGCATTGTTGATGCTAATAGCACAGATGTCACACGTTTTCCAATCATCTTCTTATTTCTCAAAGCTATATTCCTCCATTTCTGGGAAGGTACAGGAGAGGGGCTGTTCATGCAGAGCCCCTCATATTCTGCACATCCTTTATCTCAGATTCCTATTCCATTTTTTCTTCTCAAATCCTGTAATCAGCGCAACTGCCAGCATTGCAATCATTCCCCACAGTGCCATGGGTGCCGTGTCTCCGGTTTTCGGTGAATCCTTTCCGTCGTCCTTTGTGCCGTCACCGGTGTTGTCTTTCTCCTGCAATGCAGCCTTCGCTTCCGCCAGCACTTTTGCTGCGTCGTCCACGCTCTTATGCTCGCTTTCCGACAATGTCTCGTCTGCCAATACTGCTTTTGCCTTTGTAAGGGCTGCCTGGAATACTTTTACAGTCTCTGCTGTGTAGCGGGCTGTATCAACGCCTTCCGCTTCCTTCACCAGCTTTTCCAGATTCGACTTATTTGCCTTAAACCGCTGTGCCATGATCGCCCCCAGAAGCTCGTCTGCTGCCGCATTTACCGCTTCCTGGGTGGCTTCCTCATTCTCGTATACGCTCTGTCCCTTTTCAAGGGCTGCGGTAAGCTTCGGCCAGTTGTCCGCCATATACCGCTCCTCATCCGGAAGCATGGCAGTCGCTTTGTCTATCAGCTGCTTCAATATGGACTTGTCCACAACCGGCTTTAATACCTGCGCATCTATCGCCTTTTGCAGCTCCTCTTTCGCTGCATCCACTATATCCTGGGTAGCATCTTCATCTGCATATACCGCCTCGGCTTTGGCCAATGCCTCCTCCAGCATCCCCCAGTTTTCAACTTCGTAATCGTCCTTATTCATGGCCTTCGCCTGATCGATCAGCTCTTTCAATGCACCCTTTTCACCTTTATAGATGCCAAGGCTCCAGATTCCGTCAAGCAGGTTGTCCCATGCCGCATTTACCTGATCCTGAGTTGCTTTCTCATTCTCAAGAACGGCTTTAGCTTCCGCAAGCGTCTTCTCAAAGTATGCTTTTGCGCTCTCTGCCACACCGTCTGTATTCAGGGTCACCGCATAGTCATAGGTGCGCTGCAGCAGATACTTATTCGCCGGGTCTTCCACCGGTTCTTCGATGTCCGCAACCTTCACAAACTCCAACCAGTTCAGGTTACAGATATAACCGCCGCCCTGGGGCTTCAGTGTGATGATGTTAAGACCATTTTTCAGCTGAACAAGATCTTCCTGCTTCTGCGTGGTGAAGGTAGTCCAGTCGCCAGCCTCAGTGAATCTCATATTGCCCTGGAGCTCGCCGTTGACATAGAAACGAATCCTCTTATCCATCTGCTCTGCCACCGCACGATAGTATACCTCATAGACGCCTGCTTCTTCCACATTCACGAAGTAAGTATACACGTCGCCTTCCATGATATATCCCAGAGCTGTTCCGCCGTCACCTGACTCTCCACGGACACGCTCGCCTTCGATGATTCCATCCTCAGCTTCAATTCTTCCAGGAACGTTGAAGGTACTTGCAACAAGGGCAAGGTCAAAGTTCTGGCTCTCCAAAGCAACGCCGTCTACTGTCACTGTGAATCTCACTGTTGCCATCTCATTTGTATCGATGGTTCCCTTCACTGTGATCGTGCCATCCGCGGCATTATATGTGAGCTTCTCACTGCTGCACTCACATGTGATCTTGGCCCCGGACAGATCCACTGCTTCTCCGGTATTCCATTTGCCGCTGATGTCCGCCTTGATCTTATTGTGCGCTCCATTGTCCAGTATGGTGCTATCCAGTGACACAGCGATGGATTTCAGGTAGTCCGTCAGAACAAGTCCGCCGTCTTCCCCTACCTTCACATAAAATACCTGGGACGCCTCAAAACCACTCAGGCTTGCCTGCACTGTGATCTTAGCCGTTCCTTGGCCTGCCGCCTTCACGGTGTTTCCATTCACTGTAGCAACCGCCTGGTTGTCGCTTGTAATGGTGACAGTTCCGTCTGTCAGATCCAGTACTTCGCCCTGTCCCGTATAGCCGGTAACCTCCAGGGCAAGCTCCTTGCCGTCCGCGCCTGGCGTCTTCGTCACCTCAATCTCGCTCAACACAGCCGCAAGATCTACACCCAGGATCTGTACTTCCAAGATATCCATTACACTGTCCGCCGCACCTTCCGGGAAAGTGACGCGCACGTATTTTGCCTTTGCATTTACATCGTATGTATACTTCTCGTCCTCGTAACAATAGATGGTGCTGGCCGATGGAACACCTCCCGCCTCTACAACGGTTGTCCACTCTTTGTTATCACTGCTGATCTCAATCTGAATTTCCTTTGGTGTATTCAGATATTTTCTGTCCTTGTTGTTATAGAATACACGCACGCCATCCACGGTATATTCTTTCTCCAGTTCAAAGGTCATGGTCGGATTCTGATCTCTCTGATCCGGCGTCCATCTTGAGGTGTTGCCGCCATCCGCACTGTTTAAGATACCATCTGTTACCGCTGCGGCATCTGCTTCGTTGCTGCTCACCTCCGGAACGATATTCTCATTGAGCACGCCGGAACGCACCAGCCTTAAGAAGTTCTTATTGGTTGTGTAGGTCTTTCCATCAATGGTGATATCCGCCCAGATCGCTACATTCTCTTCCTCTGGAATGACGCCGTTAAATACAACCTCATCCTCTATGATCTTCAGCAAGCCGTTCAGATTGTCCACCTCATGATCCTTCCAGTAACCGTCCGCTTCCGCCACATGCCCGTCTTTCTGACCATAACACACTGCATAGTGGTAGGTCACATCGTCATAGGACAAGACATTCACGCCGCCGCCCTTTTCGGTACGCGCCTCAAAGGTGATCGGAAGATTCTTATTGGTAGAGAACTTACCGAAGGTTTCTTTTCCGGCTGTCCGCATCACAACGCCGATGAGTTCCTCATCTACAGAGATATTTCCAGCTGCGTCCACCTTCACCGCATAGGTATCGGACGCCTGCACGCCTTCGTATTCTGCCACAACCTGGATCGTCGCCTTTCCCGCTCCCACCGGCGTCACAAGGCCGTTGGCATCTACCTTGGCCACGTTGGTGTTACTGCTTGTATAGGTGAGCTGCGCCGGGGCAAACACATTTGTATAAGTCTTCAGATAAGCCTCTGCCCGCAGCTGAAGCTCTGTTGTCTTCGTCTGCTCGCCGAACAATTTTACACTGGTGAGCGTAAAGTCACGTTTGTCGCTGTCCGTTGTGATCTTGATGATCGTATCCACCGGATCTGCTTTCACCGCTGATGTGTCAATGGTAATATAATTCTTTCCGTCTCTTGTGCTTGTGGTAAAGCCCAGCTCCCTGCCCTCGTTTAGCCATTCTACGTGCAACACCTTGTCTGTAAAGGGTCCCACTTCCATACTTTCCTGGCCCGTAAATCCTACCTTGGCTCTGCCGGCGCCCATGGTGTTCTCCTGCATGTGCATGTAGATGTACTGATTCCGGGCAACGGTGTAGCCCCAGTCCGGACCCTCTCCGTATTTTGCTGTCAGGAAAGGTTCCTTTTCTGTATTTTCGTGCCACCCTGCCTTCTTCTCATAGGTGTCAAAGTAGTAGGGCATTGTTCCAAACAAAGATTCATGAAGATCCGGTTTTCCTTCGTTTGCCATCCATGCGTTCACCTTGTCACGCATGTCGATCATCTGCTGCGCGTTCAGGGGCAGATAATAGTATTCGTCTTTCGATCCGGCGGCAAAACCGATTCCGCTCCAGTTGACGCCGCGGGTATTGACGATCATCTGGTCATAGTTCGGCACGATACCATGGCCGATGGAATAAATAATATATTCTGCAAACAGCCGCCAGTCATCACGCATATTGCCGCCTGCGTACTGTGCCCAGACACCGATCTCCTGGAAGAACGGATGGGTCCACGCTTCCTCCACCGTATACTTATTCTGATTCAGCATGTTGGTCTCCCAGTATCCGCCGTGCACGTAGGGCATCTTTCCAGTATACTCTGTCTCCAGGATCGTCAGATCGTTGTCGCCAGCCTCATTTTGGTCATTTGCCTGGATCAAGGCGTAATCGTTGTAAGCACGCACTGCGCTCCACATGGCATCTACATTTCCCTTTCCCTGGGGACCGCCGTCAAAGAACAGATATGACGGATCATAACGCTTCATCAGATCTTCCACATTGGCAAAGAATCCGCTGGAATTGTTGGTATGTCCGTTAGGAAGCCGGTTGGAGCCTTCCGAGGCATAGTACACGCCAAAGCGCAGTCCATGCCTCTCTGCCGCTTCCTTGGCTAGCTTCACCATATCCTTGGGCTGAAGCTTTCCGTCCACTTCCTCCAATGTGTATGGATGCTGCAGATTCGCATTGGTTGCCCCCGGCCCCGGCCAATAGTAAACAGCCTGCAGCGCCTCCGTGGATAGCAATGTCATTCCTGCTTTTTTCGCACGCTCCGCCCACAGATCATAGGAGAAGTTTTCATCATAGAACTGTGCATATGCGCCGGTGTCATGGGACAGAGCGGACATTTTGCCCTCTTCAAACCATTTGTTGGGACGCTCCTTCACCACAATCTTCGTGGTCTTTGTGGCTGTTCTTCCTTCTGCGTCTGTCACCTGTAAGGTAAAGGGATACTCTCCAGCCGTCTCGCAATAACCATCCAACACACCATTGTCATCCATGGTGAGTCCATCCGGCAGCTGGCCTTCCACAATCTCCCAGGTGTACGCGGGAGCTCCGCCTGCCGCCTGGAAGCGGAATCCGGATGCCTGGGGCGCCCAGTTGTTTGTCCTGTGAATGGGCTTGTTCCATACGTAGGGCCACTGGGTATATCCATAGGGGAGTTCATTCTCCGGATACATATTCGAAGGTATCTCCTGGTTGCGCTCCTCGAACGCCGTCCTGTCAATGTCCAGTCCCTGGGTCACAATCTGAAGGCTCTCCTCCTGATCCCCCATCACAGAGTAAATCAGATCCTTCACCTCATTGCCATCCTTGTCACACAGTCTTGCGTAGAATCCCAGATAATGTACTCTCGTATGCTGCACCTCTATCAGAAGCTTGTTCCAGCCTTCCTTTAAGGTAACACTCTGTCTGTACTGATCCTTGTTGGAGGACTCCACCGCGGTATCATTCTGATGTACCAGCTTATCGTTCACATACACTTTGTGAAGACCAGAGGTAACCATCCGCAAATTCACCGTCTGTTTCTTCGGGCTGTACACATAGGTGTGGGCATACACATATTTATTCTCCGTGGAGATTCCCTTTTTCACCGTGTAATAGCCGTACAGATCCTGCCAGTCATCCAGGTTGCGGTTAAAGATTCGGTCATCGAAGTACTCCCACCTGGCGTCTCCGAATGTATCTCCCAATTTGGGGCTGATCTGAATCGCAGGCTCTTCCTCCGGCTCCTCAGGAGCTTCTGTTTTTCCAGCTATCCCATACACCTCAATCTCTTTGATTCCAAGATGGTTGGGTGCCCCGCCGGTCTCCCGAATCTTGGCCTTCACGGTTTTCACGTTATAGGCCTTGGTGATGGCGGTTGCTGTAAAGTCTGTATTCACGATACTGCTCTGCGACACTTCCTTGATGGGCGCACCATCCTCATCAAGCAGCGTATATGTCACGTTGAGCTGCTTGTTGTCGCGCTCAAATCCATTGATCTTAATCTGCGTAATCTGCGCCACTTCCGCCAGATCCAGTGTCAAGGTCAAAGCGTCGTCCCACACAATTCCCTGCCGGGTGTCCGACTTCCACGCCGTATCCATGTCTCCGTCAACCGCATAGGAAGCACTGCTCCCGGAAAGTGTCGTGGATGCCGAAGCCGAAGAGACTTCCAGCTTTGTCCCCTCCGGATCCTCACCCTGTCCCGGTTCCTCCGTTTTTTCTCCGTCGAAAACGTTGATCTCACTGAATCCAAGACCCACATTCCGCAAATCCTTCACTCCATCGTGCACGATGAGGAGTTCTATTTTGCTGACATCCTGCACTGCCGTATCAAACGCGGCAACTCCCGGGGTCTCCCCCTTGTGGTTGATGTCCGTGACGGTCTGTTCCGCCAGCACCTCATCCTTTGCATTTTTTAATGTAACCTTTACCTCTTCAATCTCAGAAATATGGCGATCCCCCCATCCGGAATCATAGCGGTCAAAAAATTCTACGGTCTTCACCTGGATGGGTGTCTTCCATTCCAGATAGTAGGTGGGAGCCGGATCCCATTTGGGCCAACTCTCCGGTGCTCCTTCCGCATCATGCATCTGGGCAAGCCAGCAGGTATTCTTGTCTCCATCCACAGCCTTGTCCACATTGTTTTTCGCGGAGGGGCTGTCGGTCCGATCCGGATAACTGTACGGGCCGTTCTGCCATGAGGAGGTGGCAGACACCTTTGCCACCCGGGCCCAGTTGCCGTCCTCCGGTCGTTCTACCGGCGCTGCCACATCCTCGTATATCGCATCTGTTACAGATGTGTCCGAGGGGCCTGCTACAAGCCATGTGTTGATATAGGGGGCATTTCCGGTTGTATATGCCGCCTCCGCCTCCTTTTTCGCTCCGGGAATCCCAAAGGACGTTGCCGCCACCACTGCTGCCAAAGCACATGCTGTCATTCGCTTCCATTTTCTGTTCATTTACTTCCCTTCCTTTCTATGGAAAATGCCGGGAAAGAGACATCCACAGATGCCCCCTTCTTCTCTTTTGCGCATCTTCTATTTCTTATTCTTCGCCATGCGTCTTGCCGCAGCTCCTGTCATGGCAAACGCAAGCATTGCCAGCATCATCCACAATGCGATCGGCATTGTGTCTCCTGTCTTCGGCGAATCATTTCCAGTGTTTTCATTCTTGGCGCCGTCATCTGTACTGGTTTTCTCTTTCAATGCAGCTTTCGCATCTGCCAATACCTTTGCCGCATCATCCACGATCTTCTGATCGTTTTCTGACAAGGTCTCGTCCGCCAATACGATCTTTGCATTTGCAAGCGCGGCTCTGAATACACTTACGGTCTCTTCCGTATAGCAGGCGGTGTCAATTCCTTCCGCTTCTTTCACCAATTTTTCCAGATTTGACTTATTGGCCTTAAATCGCTGTGCTATGATTGCATTTAACAGTTCATCCGCCGCCGCATTCACTTCCTCCTGGGTAGCAGCGTCATTCTCGTATACGCTCTGTCCTTTTTCCAGGGATTCCACAAGCTTTGGCCAATTCTCCGCTACGTATCTTGCTTCTTCCGGAAGCATAGCGATAGCCTTATCGATCAGCTGCTTCAATATGCTCTTATCCACAACCGGCTTCAATACCTGCGCATCTATCGCCTTTTGCAGTTCTTCCCTTGCCACGTCAACCACATCCTGTGTAGCATCCTCGTCCGCATATACTGCCTGAGCCTCTGCCAATGCGTCCTCCAGCATGCCCCAGTTCTCTGCCTCGTAATCGTCCTTGTTCATGGCGTTGGCCTGATCGATCAGTTCTTTCAATGCGCCCTTGTCACCCTTGTAGATGCCAAGTCCCCAGATTCCGTCCAGCAGGTTGTCCCATGCCTCGTCTACCTGTGCCTGCGTGGCATTCTCATCCTCCAGAACTGCTTTTGCAGCTGCCAGCGTATTCTCAAAGTATGCCTTTGCGCTTTCCACCACACCATCCGTGCTCAAGGTTACCGCATAATCATAGGTGCGCTGGAGCAGATACTTATTCACCGGTTTTACAACTGGCTCATCCGCCTCTACTTTTACAATCTGAAGTACAACGCCTGTATAACCTTCCGCCTGTGCCACACACACCACAGTTCCTGCATTTTCATACAGTTTGGAATCCATCTCTGCAAAGGTCAGTGCCAGTGCGCGATCCCCGTCGGAATAGCGAGCGGTAACCGTCTCCGGCAATACCGGTGCGGTTCCTGCCTTTGTTGTAATCTCCGAAAGTCTATCCACGCTTTCCAAGCCTTGGACCTCAACCGTGGTCTCAACCTCATACGCGAACCCATCCAGACTTCCCTTTGCGGTAAAGGTCACGTTCTTTTTATACATAGAAGGATGTACACGCTTCCAATTGATAGCGGTCTCCTGTGTGCTTCCGTCCGCAAAGGTCACGTTCACGGTCGCCGGAAGCTTTGGCTCCACACCAGTCTCTGTGATCACTGCCGATATGGCTTCCGTTCCGCTTACCTTCATGGCTTTGTGAATCTTTACCCGATAGACCTTGTCGCCTGCTGCCGCGCCTTCCGTGATCACCAGTTCATTGATTCCGTTTCGAAGCTCCAGCGTAACAGCATTTTTCATATCCGTGATGGCTTCTCCATTAATCGTTGCCGTAAGCTTCACACCTGCGGCTGTCACCCGCGGCATCTTGAAGGTAACGTCTTTTGCCGTATCCTTCACCGCCACATAGTAGTCATAGTAATTCGGATTGAACACGCCGTTCATCTCTATATTCGTAAGTCCAAGCTTCTTGTCATATGTCACATAGGACGGGTTTGTTATAATCTCAATATCATCCAGATAACAGGTGCTGTTGATTCCGCCAAATCCGATTCCGCCGTGGGTGTACTGTCCGTCATCTGCGGAAAGCAGCGTCACTCCATCCACCACGAAGCCTACCTTGCCGTCAAAGGTCTGAATCTGGAAATCATGCCATTCCTGATCATTGAAGCCCTCCGGCAATGCTATCTTGCCCAGGCTGGAATCCGAGCTGGGTGTATGCTTGCAGATCTCAAAATACGGTGTTCCCGCCGGGAATCCTTCTCCCGCGCCATTCTTATTTCGGCGATATACCACCTGATACGCAGGCGGGTTATTATTCTGCTTTGTGCTTCCATCCGAAGTGGTCATCACATAGATGGTAAAATTATCGTACGCATAGTTCAGTACATTTACATTGCCCCATCCGCCGAATTTCCACTTGAAGTTCACCAGATAATTCTCCCACGATGCGTTGGTCTGGTAGAATGCATGACCATCTCCGCTGTAATGCTTCAGAATCTTATTTCCATCTTCTTCCGCAATTGCCTGTGTCACTCTGTTCACATCATCCGATGTAAAGTAGAATTCCGGAAGCTGTCCGTCCTCAAAATCAAGAGAGAGCTCCGCGTTGGAAACAGGATTTGTGATGATCTGGATGTTGTCCAGATAGCAGGTGCTGTTGATTCCGCCAAAACCGATTCCGCCGTGAGTGTACTGTCCGTCATCAATGGAGAGCAGCGGCGTTCCATCGATCACAAAGCCTACCTTGCCGTCAAAAGTCTGAATCTGGAAGTCATGCCATTCCTGATCGTTGAAGCCTTCCGGCAATGCTACCTTGCCCAGACTGGAGTCAGAGGAAGGCGTATGCTTACAAATCTCAAAATACGGTGTTCCCGCCGGGAATCCCTCTCCCGCACCATTCTTATTGCGGCGATATACTACCTGATATGCGCACGGGTTATTGTTCTGCTTTGTGCTTCCGTCCGAGGTGGTCATCACGTAGATGGTAAAGTTATCGTACGCATAATCCAGTACATTCACATCTCCCCATCCGCCAAATTTCCATTTGAAATTCACCAGATAGTTATCCCACTCCGCGTTGGTCTGATAGAAGGCATGACCATCTCCGCTGTAGTGCTTCAGCACCTTATTACCAGCTTCCTCCTCAATTGCCTGTGATACGCGGTTCGGATCATTGGATGTAAAATAGAATTCCGGAAGCTGTCCATCCTCAAAATCAAGGAACAGCTGCTCCTTGTTGTCGTTGGAGCTGTCATATTCCGGAATCTGTGGCAGCGCAACGCTTCCGGGATCGCCCGCTTCCCTGCCGCCGTAGATCGTCAATTCATCAAAGAAGGTGACACCGCTTCCGGCTTCACTTCCCATTGCAACATAGTCGAAGGAAGTGCTCACGCCATCCGCCTCGGTCAGAGTCTTCACCAGCTTTCCGTCAAAATACAGCTTCACGTCTGTTCCACTGGAATAATCCCATTTCAATTCATGCCATCCGAAGAAGCGTCCGATATCTGTCTTAATCTTCTCATCACCAATCTGCAGTACGTACACGCCGTTGCTTCCGCCGCCAATGGCGTTATCGATTCCCATACCAACTGCATGCTCTCCGTCATCCACACGCCCGTAGGTTGTGATATTGACGTTGATACTGACGCCGGAATCGTAGGAGCAGATATTAAAGCCGGCCCGATCAAACAGCTTCATGGTCACCACTTTATTCAGACTTTCGGCAAATTCGCGATATAATACTGGCTTTCCGCTGTCGCTGTTGATCATAAGCGCCTGACGTCCGCCCAGAACGCCTTCTGACATCCACTCTGTCGTAATCTCGGGATTGCCCTTTGCAGACCACTTGTTATAATCAATACCATTCTCAAAATCTTCGGAAAAATAAATGTCATCGAGTTCTTCTCTCTCGTCCTGTCCCTGTTGGAATTCTGAAGGGAAGTCTGCGGTAACACCAATCTTATCGTATTCCATTCTGGAATCATCGAAGGATTTCAAATGGTTTGTGTGCTTGCCAAAGTCTACGTTCACATTGTCAAACTTAATGCTGTCCCCGTACTGTGTGATGGTATTTACTTCTATATTAAAGTGCTGGGGATTCACAACCTTCACATTGCTCAGTTCCATGCCGGAAGCACCCATATCCAGATTAATTCCGTTGGGCGCAATATCTGTCATGCTGGGATTAGCCGCAACGTTCTCAATCACCATCTGATTCACGTAGTTGGGCTTGTTATTTTTCCCTTTCCACAGATAGCAGGCAAAGAACGCCCCATCATCTCCGCCATCCTGCTGACAGTCATGGAGATATGCGTATTCAATGGTATTGTGATGGGTGTACAATTCCGTCATGGGATTGTAATTCTTATCGCCATTGGGGAATGCGGTTCCTCCGTTACGACTGTGTCCGGCAGTCAGGAAAAGTCCTCTTCTGGGAGAGTTGTATACCTCCACATGAGATACGGTATTGTAGCTGGACTGCTGAATCGTGATTCCGGATGCCTGTCCTACCAGTTCTCCAATATCATGAACGATACAATTGCGGATCACATTGTCTCTGGAGTACCCGTCGCCGTTGGCATCGCCTGCAACGCCTGGATATCCGCCATCCACGTTGATTCCGCCATGTGCCGTATATTCGATCATACAATCTTCTATCCGTGCATTCTGGTTGGCCAGATACAGCTCGATTCCAAACATACCGGAATTTTTAATTCTTGTTTTTGTGATGGCGATATTCCTCGTATTTTTCAATGTAATATTTCCATACTGGAACTCAATCCGCTCCGTCTGCTCACAGTAAGAGGGCTGTGTACTTCCTTCCGCCTCCTTGGGATAGAAACCAAGTCCATCTCCTGCATCTCCCCAGTTCCAGCCATATGCATACCATTCCGTATGATCCGCATCCTTCACGGTGATTCCGCTGAACTCGATGTTTTCCACCATGCTGTCTCTCGATGTACCCTCAACCCGGATGATTTCCTTTACATACGGAATCACGATCTCCTGATCCTCGATATTCCCTTCCGGATAATAGTAGAGATCACCGGTCACCTCATTGAAATAATATTCTCCTGGCACATCCAGGAAACCCAGATTGCCCTGCACAAAATATCTGGCATTATTTCTGGTGGCATATTTGGGGCGATAGATCTCCGGATGTCCCGCCACGGTCTTATATGTAAGTCTGCGGGCATTCACATCAATAGCTGAAACCGGAATGGTGTCTGTCATCCAATCCCAATATCCGCCGTCCCACATATATACCGATGCATTCAGATCACCCCGCTTCTGAGCGTTGACCATACCATTGATGGAATCCTCATCCAGATCGCCGGCTTTGTAAACAAGATCTCCCACTCCGCCGCCTGCGGAACGCATATAGGGTGTCAGCGCCGAATCAAACCCGTTTTCATTGGCACGATTCTGTGTTCTTGCCAGGGTTGCCCTCTCATCGTTGACATAGAGGGTATTGAAATCCACATCCGTTCCCACATGAGTCTTGTATACCTTTCCCTCCGCCGATGCCGGAAGATCCGCGTCCGCATCCACAGCCGGGTCGCCGGAAGCATCCACCAGCTCCCACTTGGATGTCACCTTCTGCCCGCCGATCAGCTCCGCCGAGCCAACCTCATCCAGGTTCCGGTACACAATCTTGTAGCCGTTTGTTCCGGAATCCTTCTCGCCAAATACCAGGGTATCCTCCATATAATACTGACCACTGTCAAGAAATACATAGATATCCCCGGTCATATTGCCGTTGATCTTCTGCACGGCTTCCTTTGCCGCCTTGATCGTGGCAAAGGGTTTTTCGTACGAGCCGTCGTTCGCATCGTCTCCATCCGGCGACACAAAGAACTCTGCCTGTATCCTTCCTGCTGTCTTTGGATCCGCTGCAAAGGTTTTTCCCGGAATACCAGATGACGACAATACCAGTACTGCGGATAGCGCCAATGCTGCCAACCTTCTCATTCGTTTTTTCATTGCTGCATGAATCCTCCTTTTTTCGTTTTTGCTTCTTACAATTTCACCACAAAGTCTATATACTTTTTAGCAAAATCTCAACTCCAAAAAGTAAAGATTTCCTCTAAAAAATGCGAATAGCTCTTCATCGAAACTCTGAAAATTAACACACTCTCTAAAATACTTTTATTTATTCCACGAACGGAATACCTCATACACATTCTCCGGCTTTGCCCCCGGTCCAAACTCGCACTGCGCAATGCATCCGCCGTCCTTCCACAGGGTTTCTCTCACCTTCTCCACTGCTTTCTGAATATCCTCTTTGGTGCCTTCCACCAGCAGATGCTGCCGATCCATCTCGCCCCAGAAGGTAATCTTCCCTGCCAAAGGCTCCAGCTTCTCCACACCCATACAGAAGATCTGTGAATTAATGGCGTCCAGTCCCATTTCAGCCAGATCCGGAAGTATATCCAGAATATATCCGTCTGAATGCATGAATATCTTCTTCCCGTGGCGCTTTGCGATATCAATATAGTCCTTATACATGGGCCGGAACAACTCCCGCCACAGATTCGGATGAATCAGCAGACTTTTCTGCGCGCCCCAGTCATCCATGAAGGTTAAGGCGTCCACCTCTGTTTTGGCCCATTCTTCTAAGAGCTCACAGTAAAATGTATGCACCTCACCCATAAACACTCTCAGCTTTTCTGGAATATCCATCAGATCCATATACAGCTCCTCCGTCTTCCGGATAAACTGCAGCTGTTCGAAAGGCCGCGGGCAACAGCCGCAGGTCACGAATCGATCTGTATCCCGGCAAAAACCATTCACCGCATCCCGGTCAAAGCTCAGCCATTCCCTTGGAATATGGACATTGGTTACATCCTCCCAATCCTCATCCTGTACCAACGCCTCTTTTACCTCGCCGATGACTCCCTGGTGAATGTTGGTCACGATGCACCCCCAGGCATCCCGGCTGACTCCGGTGCGATAGGGATCTCCCTCCTCTATGGTGGGCGTCTGCAGGATACAGGGCGCTCCTATAATATCGTCTGGATAATCCTGCCGAATCCTGGCCACCATATCCCCGTGGTTCCACTCCGCCCAGGGAAGCGTCCACATCTGCCGCGGCGCCCGCTCGCTTTTGTTGCAAAATTCTAATGTTGCATAAACTAATTTTCTTGGTGTCATACCATTCTCTCCTCTTTCCTTATGGTTGTTCCATGGATTACATTTTTACACGAATTCCCTTGACATTCCACAACGATATTTCATGATTTCTCTCAATAGTAGGAATCCTCCGAAAATAGCATCTCTGATTTTTAACAACAGCTACAAATTCTATTGAATCTTCTCTGTTTCTTTCTCGCTCTTATTCACGAGAGACGGTCTTTTTAGATGCCAGAAGGAGATGCCATCCGCATCTCCTTCTGCTTCATCACTTTCTATTCCATTTCTCTCTTTCTTTTAATTACAGCCGCCGCAGCAGCTCCCATTGCCGCAAGCAGAAGAACCAACCATGGTATTGTGTTGAATGGATCTCCTGTCTTCGGAGCAGTGGAATTGGTGTTGCTTCCGTTATTGGTATCATCAGTATCCTTATCTTTGTCATCCACAGCTTCCTTTACCAGTCCTTTGATAGCGTCATTCAGCTCTTTTTCCGCCTTGTCTACCTCTGACTGCTCATCCTGACTCAGGCTCGCATCCGCCAGAACCGCCTTCGCATTGGCAAGCGCTGCCCGGAATACCTGTACCGTCTTAGCTGTATAGAGTGCCGTATTAATTCCTTCTGCTTCCTTCACCAGCTTTTCCAGATTTGACTTGTTGGCTTTGAAACGCTGTGCAATGATGGCATTCAGCAGTTCTTCCGCCGCCACATTCACCTCTTCCTGGGTGGCATCACCGTTGTCGTAGACTTTCTGTCCATTCTCCAGACCTGCTATGAGCCTGGGCCAGTTGTCCGCCACATACCGTTCTTCCTCCGGAAGCATTGCTGTTGCTTTGTCAATCAGCTGCTTTAACACGCTCTTATCCACAATTGCCTTCAGAACCTGGGCATCTATCGCCTTCTGCAGCTCTTCCTTTGCCTCGTCGACCACATCCTGGGTAGCATCCTCGTCCGCATATACTTTCTCTGCTTTCGCCAACGCAGCTTCCAGCATTCCCCAGTTCTCTGCCTCGTAATCCCCCTTGTCCATGGCTTTTGCCTGATCGATCAACTCCTTCAGCGCACCCTTGTCGCCCTCGTAGAGACCGAGTCCCCAGATGCCTTCCAGCAGGTTGTCCCACGCCTTATTTACCTCTGTCTGGGCAGCCTTTTCATCATCCAGAACTGCCTTCGCTTCCCCAAGCACTTTCTCAAAGTATGCTTTGGCGCTGGCCGTCACACCTTCGGTACTTAAGTTCACTGCATAGTCATAGGTCTGCTGAAGCAGATATTTATTTACTTTTTCCGGTTCTTCAATCTCGTTCTCAATGGTATACTGCACAGTAATCACATCACTGTACAGCGCCCCCTCTGCAATGGCTGCAAATTTCAGCGTAGTAGTCTTGTCGATGACAATTACTTCATCTGGTATGTAATACACACCATGCTCCGGATCGGTGGGGTCTGTTCCATCCAGGGTATAGAAAATATCCTGTCCCAGACTTCCAGGCGTCAATGTTACTTTCACAGCCTCCTTGTAGGTTCCTTCCTCCTTATCAGCAGAAGGATCAGGCGTTTTCTGTCTCATTACCCGAATATCATCCACGTAATATTCCACACTGATTCCATCAAAGCCAACGGTTCCGTTCCTATTGGCAGAATCGGTATGTTCAAATATTTTTTCGCCATCAATGTAAGCTGTGATTACACCATCCATTGTGATAATCTTATAATCGTGCCAGACTCCGCCATAGTTATCCGGTGCAGCGGCAGAGATCATATCTGTATCGCTTCCGTCTCTTCGATACAGTGAAAAATCCTTTGACTCTCTTCTGTATTTCAGAGAATAACGGTTAAAGTTTCCTTTGCTGTCCTGGGAGCCGGCATTCCATACCGGAGCCATATTGTCCCACGGATAAGCTGCTCCATTCACACCCCAGTTCGCAATCTTAATTCTGCACTCAAACGTATAGTTGGACCAATCTGAACCGTCCGGATAGTACACAAAATCATCCGGCGATATCACATGCATCACCGTGTTCTCTTCCTTATCCGGATCTGCAATATATTCAATTGTGGCATTGCCTTTCTGTTTTTTAAACTCTGCAATATTCTCTGATTCAAAATCTTCCTGGAACAATGCCTCCGCTGGTGCTGTCGGCGGTGTGGGCAAGGGAAGATCCTCCACCGGCGGCGCCTCCTGACCGCCATATACATACAGCTGGTCGAAGAAAGCCTTGCCGCCCTTTCCTTCCCAGTCTCCCATTCCGATATAGTCAAAGGAGGTAGCCACTCCATCTGCCTCTGTGTACTCCGCAATCAGTTGATCATCTATATACAGCTTTACTGTGTCTCCTGAACTATAATCAAATTTGAAGGTATGCCATCCGAAACAGCGTTTTACATCTGTTTTGATCAGCTCATCTCCCTTTTTGATCACATAATAATCCTTGGATACACTTCCTACCGCACCGATTCCAAGGGCATTCTCTCCGTCATCCACTCTCAGGAAAGAATTGGGCAGAATCTCTGTAGGTACAGCATCTCCCCGGTCATTATTCGCATAATCCTTTCTACGATCCAGATACTGAACCTCTACAATCTTGTTTAAGGAATTCTCAAATTCACGGCTTACCACAACACCGCTCTTATTCAAATCGGCATTGATGGGAAGAGAGCGTCTTCCTGTCTGTGGATTCTCCGACATATAGCCGTACCCGATATGCATCTCCACAGAACCCTTTTCCACACTCCATTTTCTCACATCAAGACTCTTGGAGCTCTCAAAATCATCATAGAAATACACATTTTCCGGTGCATCCTTATAGACTCTCTTAGCCACACGATATTCTTCCGGGAAATCTGCAGTCAGACCAATCTTGTCGTACTCCATCGCGTCGTCGTCAAAGGTCTTGAGCAGATCGTCCGTATACAGGTTGTTGGTACAGTTCTCATAAGTATACATATCACCGTAACCATCTCCCTGGGACTGGTCACGAATCGCCAGAAGATGATGCTGGGTATTTGCTGCCTTGATATTCGTAAAGTAGCTGCCGGTGGCTCCCATTGCAGTATCCAGACCGCCTACCGTACATTTCTCAATTACAGACGGATCCGCTCCTACATCTGTAATCAGCATCTGATTAAAGTAATTGTAACGGTCAATGGTTGTATCAATGCCTTCCAGATTCGTGGTCAGGTTGTTGGGATCATTGGAGCCATGCAGCCTCTTTACATCTCTTCCGGCTAAAAGCCAGCTTAAGAACACCGCACTGTCCTCCCCTGCATCCTGCTGTGCGTCATGAACATGAATGTAATCAAAATGGTTGCCTACCGTATACATATCCTTGATCTCATCATAGTTGCTGTCCGCACCGTTCCAGTCCCGGCGGTAACCGCCGATCACCAGGATGGCTCGCTTGGGAGTATCATAGATTTCCATATTCCGGAAGTTATTCTGTCCGGAACTCATCAGGGTAAATCCAACTGCATGGCCTACCAGTTCTCCCACCTGATAAATCAGTACATTCTCTACCTTATTGTGATTGTTATATTTTCCGATTCCCGGATACCCGCCATCGAAGCAGATTCCGCCATATCCGGTACTTTCTACCACAGAATTGGTCAGTACATTATACTGGTTATCACCTGCATAGATAATTCCGTATAACCCGGAATTCTTCACTCTCGTATTGGTGATCGTAATATTATGGGTTCCTGTCAATGTGATAGAACCTACACGGAATTCTTCCCTGTCACAGCTCTCACAGTAAGACGGATTGGTACTGCCTTCCGAGGCCTTGGGATGATAACCGATTCCGGCTCCGCCATCTCCCCAGTTCCAGGAATAGGTAAAGTAGTCTGAGAATTCTGTATCCTTGACAGAAAGTCCGTCTATGGTAATATTGTGTACCTGCTTCTCCGGGTCCGGTTCATCCGCCAGATTTTCCTTGTCGGCACCTTTTAAGTACAATACCTGCTGCATGGTGGGCACCACAATGGTCTGTGTCTCAATGGCGCCATCCTCCGCCTTGGGATAATAGTACAGAATCCCTGTGCTTTTATTATAATGATACTCGCCTTCCACATCCATGAATGCCAGATTTCCCTGCAGGAAATATCTTGCACCTGTACCGATGTTGTATTTCGTGCGGTACTTCTCCGGATAATCCTCCGGCGGTGTCGGGAATTTGAATTCGCGGCTGTCGGTGTTGATAGACGCGATTGGCACGGTATTGGTAAACCAGTCCCAGTCTCCTCCATCCCACACAAATACCTGCGCGATCTCTTTCTCGCCTCTTTCCTGGGCATGAACCATACCGGCAAGTGATTTTTCATCAATATCTCCTGCATAATAGTTCATATTCCTGTTGTTATTGTGCCCGCCTGCGGACCGCATATACTCGCCCTTTGCCATGGGAAACATTGGATTGTTATCACGGTTCCTGGTTCTCGCCATCGTGGCCCGCACATCGTTTACATACAGTGTATTGAACTGATACTGTTCTGGATCCAACTGAACCTTATACACTTTTCCAAGCAGGGATGCATCCAGATCATAGATGTCCACATCGGTCTGGTCAGCCAATGTCCATCCGGTGACCTGCACTCCGCCGATGAAATTCGCCTTTCCAATGCCATCGCTGCTCCGGTAGATGACCTCATAGCCGTTGGTACCGGAGTCTCCCTCGTCAAGCACGATGGTGGTATCCAGGTAGTAGTCCCCCGCGCCAATGTTGACAATGATGTCTCCCGTCATATCGTCGTTGATCTTGTCCACTTCCTGGCGGGCTCTCTCCACCGTGGCAAAAGGTCTCTCCCTGCTGCCATCGTTTGCGTCATCGCCATTCACCGCCACATAGAGCTCTTTCTGAATCTTTCCGCCTGCCTCTGCACGCATGGACAGCAGAGACAGATTGGCCATCCCGGCCAAAAGTGTCAGTGACAACAAAAGTGCGCCTATCCGCTTCATTCGTTTCTTCATTTGTTTCCTCCTCGTTCTGTTTTTGTTTTGTAACACACATTTTACAC